>JBPCQU010000274.1:0-3662 GCA_050997795.1 Solirubrobacteraceae bacterium
CGCGGGTTCATACGCGCGCTTCAGGCGAACGTCGATCGCGCACCTCTCCAGTCTGAGACACGCCGTGCCGGATGATCGCTCGCGCAGCGGCGGTCGACTTCCGATGCGAATGCCACGGTGCGCATGATCATCTAGCGTCGTTGTGTGTCGATCTCTTACGAGCGACCCGAGCAGATCACGTAAGACTCCCGCGCGGCTCTGACACTAGAGGAGGGTGAGCTCTGCGCGGCCACAAACGGTCCGGGCGCCGGACGAGATCGCCATCGAACGTTGGCTGGGCGAAGGCGGCCAGCTGGCCTCAGAAGCGATGATCGAGCGCGAAATCGCTGCTGAGGGCCGCAGCCGCGGTTGCTCTGTGCGCGACCGCAAGCGGGTGCTGATCGCCGGCGGCGGGGTTGCGGGGCTCGAGACGCTGCTGGCGTTGCGCGCGCTGGCGCCAGATCGCCTCGAGATCACGATCCTCGCGCCCGAGCTGAAGTTCATCAACCGGTCGATGTCGGTGGCACAGCCGTTCCACCCGAAGCGCGTGCGTGGCCTGCGTCTGGAGGACACCGCGGCCGAGCTCGACGCTCATTGGCATCGTGGAACGCTGGACCGCTTCGATCACGACCGTCAGCGCGCGGTCACCAGGGATGGCGATGAGCTTCCCTACGACGTGCTCGTGCTCGCGCTCGGCGCGCACCCCGAACGGGAATGGAAGTCAGAGGAAGTTCTGACCTTTCACGGCAGTGCCGACGGGCCGAACTACCGCCTGCTGCTGGAGGGACTCCGCGAGGATCGGGTCAACAAGGTGGCGTTCGTCAAGCCCGCTGGGGCGAGTTGGCCGCTGCCGCTCTATGACCTGGCCTTGATGACCGCGACGTGGTGCGCCACGCGGGACCGCACCGAGGTCGAGCTGAGCCTGAGCCTGATCACCCCCGAGGAGGAGCCGCTCGGGATCTTCGGCAAGACCGCCAGCGCCGCGGTGCACCGGCTGCTCGAGGACAGCGGTGTGACTCTGTTGACGAGCAGCTATGGGGTGCCGGGTCGGGGGGGATGGCTCGATATCACCCCCGGCAAGCGGCGGATGCGGGCAGACCGAATCGTCACCCAGCCCCGACTGGTCGGCCCTCGCCTGCGGGGCATCCCGTGCGACCACGACGGGTTCATCCACACCGACGCCCACGGTCGTCTTCCCGGTCTGGACGGCGTCTTCGCTGCCGGTGACGCAACCACGTTCCCGATCAAGCAGGGAGGTCTTGCCGCGCAGCAGGCCGACGCTGGCGCTGAGGCTATCGCCGCATCGGTGGGCGTCGAGATCGACCCGCAGCCATTCCATCCCGTCCTGCGCGGGGTGCTGTTGACCGGCGGACCCGCGCGCTACCTGCGCGCCGACATCAGCGGCGGCGCCGGCGACGACTCGACGATCTCCCGCGAGGCTCTGTGGTGGCCACCGGACAAGCTCGCAGGACGCTACCTCGCGCCGTACCTATCGGGCCAGTCCGGCGAGGCCGCCGACGTTCTGCCCCAGGGCGAGCACGCGATCCCCGTCGAGACGAAACTCGAGCCATCCGGGGCGAGCACGCAACGCAATCGCGGCGAGCTCTCTGAGCGACGCGTCCACTGAGGGCTCATAGACGGCGGGCTACGCGCGCGGCCTACACCCAGGGCCTTGAGCCCGAGCCCCGAGCGACGGTCAGCACTCGCACGAGCACACGGCAGAGCGCCCGGTGTGCGTAAGACTGGCTCGACGAGCGACGCTAGAGCAATGTGGCCGCGCTGTCGAGCCCGCTCGTAGGGCCGGGCGTTGACGTCGCAGAACGCGGCGGAATGAGAATGGAGAGCCAAACGATGCTGCGAAATCGCCTAAGAAAGAGGGAAGCGATGGCCGACGAAGACCCGACGCAGGGGCGCCCGAGCGAGCGTCCCGATGAGGATCCGACGCAAGGACGAGAGCACGGCGAGCGTCCTGATGAGGATCCGACGCAAGGACGAGAGCACGGCGAACGTCCCGACGAGGACCCGACGCAGGGACGCCAGCACGGCGAGCGTCCCGACGAGGACCCGACCGCAGCAGGCTAAGCGGTTGGCTCAAGCGAGGCCTGCCCGCGTCGCCGCACTGCCGCTGGCCGACGTTCGCGCGGCCTTGTCACCAGCGGGGATGCCATGAACCCCCGTCCCCAGTCGCTGCATCGCCTGTACCCGCACCCCGCGGCGAAGATGACTGCCGCGCAGGCTGTCGCCAGCCTAGATCCCGGGGCCGGAGCGGTCGCTGATCGCCCATACGTGATCTGCAACTTCGTCGCTACCGCCGACGGCAAGGCGACCGTCGACGGGCGCTCCGGTCCGTTGGGCGATCAGGCTGATCGCGAGCTCTTTCAGCGCTTGCGCACTCGCGTGGACGCCGTGCTCGTCGGCGCCGGCACGATGCGCATCGAACGCTACGGACGCTTGGTTCGAGACCCCGAGCTGCGCAGCGCTCGACAGTGCGCAGGCTTGCATCCCGACCCGCTGGCCTGCGTGGTGACGCGCAGCCTGCGCCTGCCGGTCGACATCCCCGTCTTCCAGGATCGCGATTCGACGATCGCCGTCTACACGAGCGCAACCAAGTCGTTTCCCGCGACCCCCGCTCGCGTCGAGGTCACCCGGATGCCTCCCGTCCAGCTGACCATGACCGCGGTTCTGCGCCACCTGCGCAACCACCACGGAGTCAAATCAGTCCTCTGCGAAGGCGGCCCTACCGTCCTCGGCCTGCTTCTCGCCGAGGAGCTCCTCGACGAGTTCTTCATCACGGTCTCTACCACGCTGGCCGGCGGGGTTGAGCTTCCAGTCTCAACCGGCAAATCACCGCCTGAATCTCTCAAGCTCCGCCTCCTGTGGGTGCTGGAGCACCACGGCTCTGTCTTCTTACGCTATGCCGTCACGGATCGCTGAGCCGAAGCCTGCCGGTCACGGCCGGCAGCCGGCGCAGAGCGCTGACTCGGCAGAGCGCCTGCCGGCTCAAGAACCCACTGGCGGCCGGTCCCCGAGAGAGTTACCGTCGAGTCACGTTCTTCAGCGAGGGTTCCGCCCGATGATCGTTTCCCGAAGAGAGAGGAGGTCATTGTGCCCAGCCGCTATGACGCGATCGTGATCGGCGCCGGTCCGGCGGGGGAGGTAGTGGTCTCACGCCTGGGCAAGCAGGGATTACGTGTGGCGCTGGTCGAGCGCGAGCTGGTTGGCGGCGAGTGCGCCTATTGGGCGTGCATCCCGAGCAAGACGCTGCCGCGCCCGCCGGAGGTGCGCGCTGAAGCCGACCGCGCGGCCGGCGTGGACCGGCCCGACCAGCACTGGGCGCAGGTCGCCGCCTACCGTGACTACATGATTCGCAACCTCGACGATGCCAAGCAGGTCGAGGGGTATCGAGCCGAAGGAATCGATGTCTACAAGGGCGAGGTCAGGATCACCGGTCCCGGAGCCCGTGGGATCGAGGTCGACGAGCGCTGTCGCGCGACGGACGGAGTCTGGGCGATTGGCGACGTCACCGGTGTGATGCCCTTCACCCACGTCCGCATGTACCAGGGGCAATCGTCGCCGACGACATCGCCGGGCGCGACGTGCGCGCCAGCTACGACGCGATCCCGCGCGTGGTCTTCTCCGACCCCGAGATCGCCGCGGTCGGGTTGACCACGAAGCAGGCCCGC
>JBPCQU010000288.1:0-2677 GCA_050997795.1 Solirubrobacteraceae bacterium
GGGACCGGGTCGCCGTCAGCGGCCAGGCCCTCGAGGTGAAACGCGATCGCCTCGCGCATCTCGGCCACGGTCTCATCGATCGAGTCGCCCAGCGCGACACAGCCCGGCAGTTCAGGCGACCAGGCGCCCCAGCCGCCATCATTGGCTTGTTCGAGGAGGATGGTGTAGCGCTCGGGGTCGGTCATCGCGTCAGTCCGGCTTGGCGAAGGATGCTCGCTTGAAGGCTTCGAGGCAAGTCCCGGGAGGGCTTGCCGGGCACGGTCACCTTCCCCGGCTTGGCCGGGTGGCGATACTGGCGGTGGCTTCCGCGGGTCGCTACGTGCTCCCAGCCGTCGTCCTCGATGAGCTTGATGATCGCACGGACTTTCA
This sequence comes from Solirubrobacteraceae bacterium, assembly GCA_050997795.1. GTDB lineage: Bacteria > Actinomycetota > Thermoleophilia > Solirubrobacterales > Solirubrobacteraceae > Palsa-465. The sequence continues at coordinate 370 of JBPCQU010000288.1, forward strand.
CCAGCCGGGCAGGCTACGTGCTCTCCCACCGCCGCGCGCGCATCGTGTCGATCACGTGGGTGGGGGCGACGTCGCGCAGGTAGAGGTCAGTCACCGCCAGCGACGTGTGACCCAGCGCGTCGCGGATCACGTTGATCGCGGTGCCCTCCCGCGCCAGTTCGGCGGCGTAGGTGTGCCTGAGCCCGTGGGCGTGCACTCGTCGGTCGATGCCTGCCTTGTGGGCCAGGCGCGGCAGCAGCCGCCGGACATAGCTTGAGTCGAGCCGGCGACCCTGGAGGGTGCAGAAGATGGTCGCCCGCGCGCCGGCCCCGAGACCTCGCCGGCGGTCGATCCAGCGCGCGAGCAGCGCCGTGGTCTGCTCGTCGATGCCGACGGTCCGTGACCGGTCGCCCTTGCCGTGACGCACCCGGACGGTCCCGGCTTCGACCCTCCAGCGAGCGGAACGCTTACCTTCCGCGCGCCTCGTCCTCGAGCGGCTTTTCGCCGAAGAAGGTCGCCACCGGGTTGTCGTTGAAGTTGCCGATCGGGCGGTAGTCGGCGGACTCGTACAACCGCAGGGCGGCGGACAGGCGCTCGTCGGTGTCAAGCCTGGCTACGGCGTAGCCGAGCCGCCGCGCGCGCCGCTCGAGCTCGGCGAGCAGCAGCCGCGCCGCGCCGCGACCGCGGGCGGCCGGCACGACGTACATGCGCTTGATCTCGCACGCCCGCTCGTCGAGGTGCTTGATGCCGCCGCAGCAGACGGGTTCGCCGGCCGCGTAGCCGACTACGAACGCGCCGCGCGGCGGGCCCAGCTCGCGAGCTCCCGCCGCCGGCATCCGCGGGTCGCCCGGGTCGATGCCGCTGCAGACAGCGGCGACCTCGACGCGCATCGCCGCCTCCAAGACGGCGCCATCGCCGCGATCCACCGACGCTTCCCGAAACTCAATCTTCATCCGCAGCTAGGGTAGGCTGGCATCAGCGGGCCTCGGGGTCAGGCCAGAAGCCGACGTTGTTGACCGCGAGCACGACGTCGAAGGGCATGTTGAACGATGGCGCCGGCGCCAGGCCGCTCTGGTCAGACGTAACTCGGGGAAGCCACCGGTACCAGGCGCTGGCAGAAACGCCGCCGGCGCCGTTTGGGTAAGTCGCCGCCCGCCGCGCCCGTGAGACGCCACCGTAAGATCCCGTGCGCCCCCGACATGTGAGGCCGGTCAGCCTACCGCGGCCCCACGGCGACCGCGCCGGAATGTCATTCCCGTTGCTTGGCGCCTGGATCAGGCGGGTCCGCGGGCGTTTTTAGCTGGGACTGGGCGTGATCGCGAAGGGCGGTGGGGTGACGCGGCGCGCGCAGGCGGTGCGGGGATGGTTCGGGTGGGCCAGGAACGAGGCCTGGATCGACTGCGCGCACTGTGATTCGGGAAGCACGTAGTGCCCGACGCCGGCGATCCGAACGACCGTGGAGTTGGGCAGGGTCCTCGCGGCATCCTCGGCCCAGGCACGGGACGTGATCGCGTCGAACGTACCGGAGAAGATGAGCGTCGGGATCCTGCTGCGCGTCGGCGTCCGGAACGAAGCCGGCGCTGGCGGTACGTTCCATGCGCGGCAGATGGCGTTGAAGTACGGAAACTGCGGGGCCTGGCTCAGGACGGAGACGGGGTAGGTCGGGAACGCTCGCCGGCCGGCTGTGAGAACCGCGCGCGCCGAGGCGAACGGCGCCCACTCCTGGCAGAGGACGCCGTACAGCAGGCCGTAGTCGAGATACCCGGCCGGGGTCACGCCGGCGACCCGCGTCTCGTCGATCGGGAGCGCGTTGCCGGCCGCGAGCGCGCTGATGTCGGCGGGAACCTGCGTGAACAGCGGCGTGGCCTCGCTGATCGACACCAGCCAGTTGAGCAGCGCACCGCCGTCGAGCACGACGCGGACGGACCCGCCGGTGGGCAACGGCACCGTCGTCACGTTCGGATGGGCCTCGAGCTGGCTCACGAGCGTGTTGAACGTGCTCTGGAGGTGAGGGTAGGCCTTCGCGCAGGCGGGCTGCGCGTTGCAGGCCGTGAACACGGCGTCGACGCCGGCGCGGGCGTTGGCCCAGAGTCGCGGCAGCGTGACCACGGCGGTGGGCACCGTCGAGTCCAGGGTGACGCTGCGGATCCCTGTGGGGTCGGCCTTCATCAGGCGGAGTGCCAGGTCGGTGCCGTAGGAGATCCCGAACACGTTCCACTGCCTGATGCGCAGCGCGCGACGCAGGGCCACGAAGTCCAGCGCGTTCTCGGTCGTGTTGTAGGCCGCCACATCGGCCCCCTTGGCGATGAGCTGGCGACGGCACGTGCGG
>JBPCQU010000001.1:0-8333 GCA_050997795.1 Solirubrobacteraceae bacterium
CAACGGACCCCGATCGAGCCGTCGACCTCATCGCGCTGCTTGAGGATCGCGTCGAGCACCGACCGGTGACCCTCCAGCGCGACCGTGAACTCCTGCCAGCAGGACCCCTGGCCTACCTCCGGATCAAAACGACGGAGCCGCAGCGTGTACTCAGTCATTCCTGACATTGGCGTGATCCACCAGCGTCGAGCGGCGCGAGCCTCTTACCTGTCCGTGCTCATTGGTTCGCCACCGAACCGGGCTCGGGCCTGGCGCCAATCGCGGGTGGGGAAGCGGACGTCGACGATGCCAGACAGATGGCTCTCGCGGCGCGGGAAGGCGTCGTGAAAGACGGAGAACAGCGGGGGGTGCGAGGGGAGCACGTCGGCGACGAAGTGCGGGATGCCGGGGGCCGCGGCGAGCGCCGCGAGCCGGATCAGCAGGAGTGTCGCGAGACCATCACCTTGGTAGGCATCGGCGACCTCGAAGGCCACCTCGGCCTCGTGCTCGTTGGTGCGGATCGCGAGGGCGTGGGCGACCATGGCCTCATCGGCGCCGGCGAGGGCGACGAGTCCGACCGCCTCGGGCCAGGCCGAGCCTGACGCCAGCCGGGCCGCATCTGGAAGGTTGGCTGCGAGCGAGAAGAACCGCCGGCGCCGGGACTCGAGCGACAGGTTCTCCAGCAGCGCGAGCACGGCCGCCTCATCGTCGGCCCGGACGGCGCGGATGCGTACGCTGCGCCCGTCGCGCAGGCCGACGGGACGCTCGATCCAGGCCAGGTCACTCATGGTCTTCTCCGGCGTAACGCGAGGAGGCCCCGGAGCGCATCACCTGGCGGACCTGGCGGGCGATCTCGAGATCCTCGCGGGCGGCGATGACGAGCACTCGGCTGCTGCTGTCGGGGCCGGTTATCTCGGCGTCGTCTTCAGCCGCCTTGTTCTGGGCGGCGTCGATCCGCACTCCGAGGAACTCGAGGCCGGCGAGCGCGTGGGCCCGGATGGCGGGGGCGCGCTCCCCCACGCCGCCGGTGAAGACGATCGTCTCCACGCCTCCCAGGGCGGCGGCCATGGCGGCGATGCCGGCGCGCAACCGGTGAAGGTAGACGTCGAGCGCGAGCCGGGCCTGGGGTTCGTCGGCGTGCGCGCGGGCGAGGATCTCGCGCATGTCATCGCTTCCCGCCAGCCCGGTGAGTCCGGCGTCGTGCTCGAGCGCCTCCCCCATCTCAGATTCGCTCATCTCGCCGTGCTCGAGCAGCCACAGCAGCAGTCCCGGATCGATGCTGCCCGGGCGGGTGGCCATCACGAGCCCGTCGAGGGGCGTGAAGCCCATCGTGGTGTCGATCGAGCGGCCGTCGCGCACTGCGGCGAGCGACGCGCCCGCCCCGAGATGGCAGGTGATGATCCGGGCGGCGCCGGTGAGCTCGGCGGCGCGCCGGGAGGCGTAGGCGTGCGAGAGGCCGTGAAAGCCGTAGCGGCGCAGGTCCCAGCGCTCTCGCCAGGCCGCAGGGAGCGCGTAGGTCGCGGCGGCGGCCGGCAGCGTCGCGTGAAACGCGGTGTCAAAGCAGGCGACGGCGGGCACGCCCGGCAGCGCTCGGGTCACCGCGTGCAGCGCGGCCAGTGACTTGGGCTGATGCAGAGGGGCGAGGTCGGTCAGCTCTCGTAGCGCGGCCACGACCCGATCGTCGATCCTCACAGGGCCGAGGTAGCGGCGACCGCCGTGAACGATGCGGTGGCCGACCGCGTCGGCGCGGTCCAAGCCGACCAAGGCGGCCCGCAGTTCCTCGTCGTCGATCTCTCCGTGCTCGAGCGCCAGGTCGTGCGAGCCGTCGAGCTCGTCGTCGCCGTCGAGCAGCCGGAGCTTAAGCGAGCTCGACCCCGCGTTGACGGCGAGCACGCGCATCGTGCCGGCTAGGCGCGCGAGCCGCGCTGGACGTCAGTCGTCGCCTCGGACGGTGGCGGTGCGCCGGGCCACACCCAGTCGCGGACATCGGGCGAGTCGTCGCCCACGGCGCGTGTGTAGGCGCGATGGCGCAGGCGTTCATCGGCCATCTGCTGGCGCAGGTGCGCGGCGCGCTCGGCGAGTCCGGGCACTCGGTCGATGACGTCCATGACGAGGTGAAAGCGGTCGAGATCGTTGAGCATCACCATGTCAAACGGCGTCGTCGTCGTGCCTTCTTCCTTGTAGCCGCGGACGTGGAGATGGGGGTGGTTGGCGCGCCGGTAGGTGAGGCGGTGGATCAGGGTCGGGTAGCCGTGGTAGGCGAAGATCACCGGGCGCGTGGCGGTGAACAGCGCGTCGAACTCGTGGTCAGAGAGGCCGTGAGGATGCTCGGACTCGGGTTGGAGACGCATCAGGTCAACCACGTTGACCACCCGGACACGCAGTTCGGGGAGGTGCGCGCGCAGCAGCGCCGCCGCGGCGATCGTCTCCAGCGTCGGCACGTCGCCGGCGCAGGCGAGCACGACATCGGGCTCTGCGCCGTCGTCAGTCGAGGCCCAGTCCCAGATCCCGATCCCGCGCGTGCAGTGCGCGATCGCCTCGTCCATGGTCAGGAAGTCGAGCGCTGGCTGCTTGCCGGCGACGATCACGTTGACGTAGTTGCGGCTGCGCAGGCAGTGATCGGCAACCGAGAGCAGACAGTTGGCGTCCGGCGGCAGGTAGACCCGGACGATCTCGGCCTTCTTGTTGACCACATGGTCGATGAACCCGGGATCCTGGTGGGAGAACCCGTTGTTGTCCTGGCGCCAGACGTGCGAGGACAGCAGGTAGTTCAGCGACGGGATCGGCCGCCGCCAGGCGATGCCGCGGGTGACCTTCAGCCACTTGGCGTGCTGGTTGAACATCGCGTCGATGATGTGGATGAACGCCTCGTAGCAGTTGAACAGGCCATGACGGCCGGTCAGCAGATAGCCCTCCAGCCAGCCCTGGCAGAGGTGCTCGGACAGGACCTCCATCACTCGCCCGTCGGGCGCGAGGTGCTCGTCGGTCGGGAGGATCTCGGCCTCCCACGTGCGATCGGTGGCCTCGAGCACCGCGCCGAGGCGGTTGGATGCCGTCTCGTCGGGGCCCATGATCCGGAAGTTCTCCGGGTTGCGGCGAATCACGTCGCGCAGCCAGCCGCCGAGCACTCGGGTGGCCTCGCTGCTCGTCTGCCCCGGGGCGGGCACGTCAACCGCGTACCCGCGAAAGTCGGGCAGGTCCAGCGGGCGTGTGAGCAGCCCGCCATTGGTACGCGGGTTGGCGCTCATCCGCCGTTCACCCTGCGGCGCGAGCGCCCTCAGCTCGGGCCGAAGTGCTCCCGTGTCGTCAAACAGCTCCTCGGGACGGTAGGAGCGCATCCACGCCTCCAGCAGCTGGACGTGGTCAGGGCGCTGCGCCAACTGCGACAGCGGCACCTGATGTGCCCGCCAGGTTCCTTCGACGGGAACGCCGTCGACCTCCTTCGGCCCGGTCCAGCCCTTCGGGGTCTCGAGCACGATCATCGGCCACCGCGGCCGGCTTAGGTCACCGTCCTCGCGGGCGCGGCGCTGGATCTCCCCGATCCCGTCGACGACCTCGTCGAGGGTGGCGGCCAACAACTGGTGTACCGCAGCCGGATCGTCACCCTTGACGAACCGCGGGGCGTACCCGTACCCGGTCAGCAACGCATCCAGCTCCTCGTGCGTGATGCGGGCCAGGACGGTCGGGTTGGCGATCTTGTAGCCGTTGAGGTGAAGCACCGGCAGCACCGCCCCGTCACGAGCCGCGTTGAGGAACTTGTTCGAGTGCCAGCTCGCGGCCAGCGGACCGGTCTCCGCCTCGCCGTCCCCGACCACGCAGCACACCAGCAGATCGGGGTTATCGAAGGCTGCGCCGTAGGCGTGCACGAGCGCGTAGCCCAGCTCGCCGCCCTCGTGGATCGAGCCGGGCGTCTCGGGCGCGACATGACTCGGGATCCCGCCCGGAAACGAGAACTGGCGAAACAGCCGCCGCAGCCCCTCCTCGTCAAAGCCCATCTGTGGATAGACCTCGCCGTAGGTGCCCTCCAGATAGGTGTTGGCCACCAGCCCCGGACCGCCATGACCCGGACCGGTCACAAAGATCGCCTCCAGATCCCGAGCGCCGATCACGCGATTGAGATGCGCGTAGATCAGGTTCAGGCCCGGGGTCGTGCCCCAATGCCCGAGCAGACGCGGCTTGATGTGCTCCAAGCCCAGCGGCTCGCGCAGCAGCGGATTGTCGAGCAGGTAGATCTGCCCGACCGACAGGTAGTTGGCCGCGCGCCAGTACGCGTCAAGGAGCTCGAGGTCCTCCCGAGCCAGCGGCCCGTCGGCCTCCGTCAGGTCATCAGTTCCCATCGCGTTCCTTTTCGAGTTTGTGCTGTGGTGACAACGGTGCCTAACTGGCCGCCGCGTGCGGTCCGTGACGGATGAACCGCGCGGCGCGGCGGCGGACGTGGCGCTGGTGACGCGCCCGCGGCGAGGGCCTTACTCGGTCGGGGCGCTCCTGAAAAGCGTAGAAACGGGCCTTGACGGCTTCGACCAGGACCAGGTAGGCACCGATCATTCCGAGCAGGATCAAAAAGAACGCGATCGGCAGGGACGCGAACCCGAGGACCTTGGCCAGGGGGGTGAAGGGAAGGATCGCGCCGATCACCGCCGAGGTGATCGGAACGGCGATCATCGCTCGGCTCGGACGGCTGTGAAAGAACGGGACGCGGCGGGTGCGGATCACGAAGATGACTAGGGTCTGGGTCGCCAGGGACTCGACGAACCAGCCCGAGCGAAACTCGCTGTGTCCGGCGTTGAGGATTACGAGCATCACGAAGAACGTCATGAAGTCAAAGATCGAGCTCACCGGCCCGAACACGGCCATGAAGCGCCGGACGAAGCTGATGTCCCATCCGGCCGGCCGGGCGAGGATCTCGTCGTCGACATGATCGCCGGGGATCGCGAGCTGGCCGACGTCGTAGAGCAGGTTGTTGAGCAGGATCTGCGACGGAAGCAGCGGCAGGAATGACAAGAACAGCGAAGCGCCCGCGGCGCTGAACATGTTCCCGAAGTTCGACGAGGTCGCCATCAGCACGTACTTCAGCGTGTTGGCGAAGATCCGCCGCCCCTCCATGATCCCCTCGGCGAGCACCCCGAGATCCTTGTCCAGCAGGACGATGTCGGCGGCGTCCTTGGCCACGTCGGTGGCTGACTCGACCGAGATGCCCACGTCGGCGGCGTGCAGCGCGACGGCGTCGTTGACTCCGTCGCCCAAGAACGCGACGTCGGCGCCGGTCTTTCGGGCGGTCTTCACGATCCGTGACTTCTGATCAGGGCTCACCCGCGCGAAAACCGTCGTGCGCGAGATCGCGGCGGCGAGCGCGTCGTCGTCAAGACGGTCGAGGTCCGCCCCCGTGAGGACTCCCTCGATCGCCACGTCGAGGTCGCGGCACACCTTCGCGGCGACCGTCCCGTTGTCGCCAGTGATCACCTTCACGTCCACCCCGAGCCGGTGCAGCTTGGCGATCGAAGCGCCGGCATCGGCCTTGGGTCGGTCAACGAAGGCCAGGAAACCCTCCAGCCGCAGGCCCTGCTCGTCGGCCGCTGACACTTTCGTGGCGCCGGGCGCGTCGCGGGTGGCCACGGCCACGACGCGGGCACCGTCGGCGAACAGCCCCTCCAGAACCGCCCCGCTCTCCGCGGGAACGTCGACGCAGCGGGCCAGGACAGCCTCCGGCGCTCCCTTGGTCACGACCTCGGTCTTCCCGCCGGGCCCCCCGACGAGCACTGAGGCGAGCTGACGTTCGTGATCGAACGGGAGCAGACCCAGCCGACGGTAGGCGGGCAGCCCGTCCGCGGCCTGCAACAGCGGCTGGGCGGCGCCGGCCGAGAACAGCGCCAGGTCCAGCGCGTTACCGCCCACGGGGCCTTCGGGGGTCAGCGACGCTTCGTTGCACACCAACCCGTGCAACAACGTCCGCGTCGTGTCCGCGCCGACGGCATCGATCGCCTGATGGAAGGTGATCGCCCCGTCGGTGAGGGTGCCGGTCTTGTCGGTGAAGAGCACCTCGATGTTGCCGAGATCCTCGATCGTGACCAGCCGCTTGACCAGCACCCGCTTGCGGGCCAGCGCCCTTGACCCGCTCGACAGGCTCACCGAGACGATCGCCGGGAGCAGCTGCGGCGTGATCCCGATCGCGATCGCCAGGCTGAACAGCAGCGCCTCGAGCAACGGCCGCGAGAAGGCCACGTTGATGACGAAGATCGAGACCGTCAGGACACCGGCGACCTTGACCAGCAGACCCGAGAAGCCCCGCAGGCCGACCTGAAACGCCGTCTCGGCCTGGCTCGTGCCCAGCCCGGTCGCAATCGCGCCAAACGCGGTCGCCATCCCGGTCGACACGACGATCCCCCGCCCGGACCCCTGGTGCACAACCGTCCCCATGAACGCACACGCCGGCAGGTCGACCGCCGAATCACCGTCCAGGGTGCGCGAGTCGACCTTCGTCGCCGGCATCGACTCGCCGGTCAGGACCGCCTCGTCACACTCCAACTCGTTGGCCTCGAGCACGCGCAGATCGGCCGGGACCACGTCTCCAACGCGCAGCGCAACCACATCACCGGGCACCAGGGAGGTGACGTCCACCTTGCGCTGCGCCCCATCGCGCCAGACGAGTGCCTCGTAGTGAATGTCCCCGTGCAGCGCGGCCACCGCTCTCGCCGAGCGGTACTCGTTCACGAATCCCAGTCCCACGCTCAGGACGACGATCGCGGCGATGATCGCCCCGTCGGTGACATCCCCGGTCAGCGCGGAGATCCCCGCCGCGCCGAGCAGCAGGATCAGCAACGGGTTACGCAGCTGACGCAACAGGATCCCGAACACCGTCACCCGCTGCGAATGCAGCACGTTCGCACCGAACCTCTCCAACCGCGCCGCCGCCTCCCGATCGGACAACCCCTCCTCGCCACTGCCCAGCCGATCAAACACCACCTCGGCCGGCTCCCGCGCCGCGCCGCGAAGATCCAGCCGCGTCACCCCGGCAGGCCCGGCCGGAGCGACCCGATTCAAAGCATGTCCCCTGGCCCGAGAACCACGACCAGCCTCGGCGCACAAGCGCCGACCGGCGCCTCGGCGGCGTGAGCGGTGGCCGCTGGTCGGGACGGACTCGAGCGATGCGACATCAGTGTCAGAGCATCCCAGGTTCCGGACTGGCAAATTGTCATCTCATGATCCAGCTCTCTGGGCACACCACCAGCCGGATGCCTGGCCGGACCGTCAGGACGCGGACGTGAGAGCGTTCCGGAAGCGGGCAGCATCACGCGAGGCGGCGTCGTGGTCTGCATTGCAGCACAGGCACCGTGCCGTGGCCGGCAATACCGTGCGGGCGGGCGTGCTCGGTGCCAACGACGGGCTGGTCTCCAACCTGAGCTTGGTCTCCGGGGTGGCCGGGGCGGCGTTACAGAGCCGGATCGTCTTCATCACGGGGCTGGCCGGCCTGTTCGCCGGCGCGGGCGCAATGGCGATGGGCGAGTGGATCTCGGTGCAGACCTCGCGCGAGCTGCAGACCCGAGAGCTCGGGGTCGAAGCCGAGGAGCTCGAGCGCTTCCCGCAGGAGGAGACCGCCGAGCTCGCCGGACTCTACGAACAGCACGGGCTACCCGCCGCCTCGGCGAGAAGCCTCGCCGAGAGCGTGATGGCCGATCCGCGAACGGCGCTTGGTGTGATGGCCCGCGAAGAGCTCGGCATCGACGCCGACAAGCTCGGCGGCTCGCCGTACAAGGCCGCCGGCTCATCGGCTGCGCTGTTCTGCATCGGCGCGATCGTCCCGCTCGTCCCGTTCGCCGTCACCACCGGCGCCCGGGCGCTAGCCGCCAGCGTCGCGGCCAGCGCGCTGGCGCTCTTTCTGCTCGGCGGGCTCGTAACTCGCCTCACCGGACGCTCTGCACTTCGCTCCGGCCTGCGCCAGGTGCTCTTTGGGCTCGGCGCCGCGGCGGTCACCTACGCGATCGGACGCGTCGTCGGGCTCGCGGTCCAATAGTTCCACCGGTCGAGACCCAGGTTCTGCCCAGGGCCAAGGCACCTTCGGTCCATTCCTGCCGCGGAGCACCAGCCCTGCAAGCGTAGGCGTGGGTCCAGGTGCCGTCCACCGCCGGAGCCCGGTCGATAGATGAGATCGGAATCGGTCGATACCGATGAGATCGGACGTTCTCGCGAAGTGCGCTGAAGGTCACGCCGCTTCGGTGCTCGCGCGCTGCGGACGGACGACGCCATCGGAGCCACCCTCGAAGCCTCGACGAGTCCCGCCGCGCTCGTCGCGGGTGCTAGCCGCTCGAGGTGATCGAAGAGGCCGCATCGCGGTCGCCGATGGAACCGGCAACGGGCAC
>JBPCQU010000022.1:0-10897 GCA_050997795.1 Solirubrobacteraceae bacterium
CGTCTGAGATCCGCATCGAGCCGAGCTCGGCGACGATCCCGGTCCCGACCTTGGCGGCCATCATGTAGCCGAACACCAGCGGGACGAGCTCGCGCAGGTCACACCAGGCCGCGAACACGCCCGAGTAGGCCGGCGTACCCTCGCCGTAGGTGAAGTACGCACCCTCGATCCCGCACTGCAGCCCGATGATGAACACCAGGCCCCAGATCACCAGCGTCGAGGAGATGATCAGGATCCCGGCCTGGCGCAGCGCCTCGCCGAAGAAGCGGAGCACCCGGAGCGTGAGCACCTCGCGCACGATCTGCGAGGTGAACTTGATTATCTCCCCAAACGCCTCGATCCAGCCACGCGGGGTTGCGATCAGGTCACCCATCTACCCGCTCACTTGATGATCGTCGTGACTTCCGGATGCGTGGCGAGCAGCGTCTGTGTGAACGCGTAGTTGAACGCGAACACCCCCAGGAACGCGATCACCACCGCCTGGTTGACGGCGCGACCCACGCCCTCGGCCCCGCCCGAGGCGGTCATCCCCTTGTAGCAGCAGACGATCGCGATGATCGCCCCGAACAGCGTCGTCTTGACCACCGAGCCCCACAGGTCAGTGGTAGATGCGTTGTTGAAGAACGTGGCCCAGAACGGCCCCAGCGGCGCGTTGTTGACGAGCGTCGCCAGGATGCCGCCGAAGACGCCGAAGATCAGCGCGTAGATGTCGAACAGGCCGGTCAGCAGCATCAGCGCCAAGAAGCGCGGCACGACGAGGTTCTTGATCGGGTCGACGCCGAGCACCTGTAGGGCGTCGAGCTCCTCGCGGATCTTGCGCGCGCCGAGGTCGGCCGTGATCGCGGTGCCGGCGACGCCGGCGAGCACGATCGCGTCGACGAACGGGGCGAACTCCCGGATTGAGGCGAGCACGAAGAAGCCTCCGAGCCGGTCCAGCGCGCCAAACAGCACCAGGAAGTTGGCGGCCTGGAGCCCCGGCGCCTCGTAGCCGAACGCGATCGTCGAGATCAGCAGCGGGAACCAGCACAGCTTCATCGCGAACAGGAACTGGCCCACGAACTCGCTGCCGTACGGATACGGCGGCCGCACCGCGGAAACGAGCGTCTTGCCCGTGGGGATCATCATGTTGCCGACCTCTTCGAGGACGCTCTTGGTGGGCAAGAACGTCCGGTCGGCGACTGCTCTGATCAACTGATCTCGTCCTCCCGGGGATGATTGAACCCGCACGCGCGAAGTTCCGGTGCGTAAGCCTACGCCACGCGCCCGGCAAAGGCCAAATGCCAACCGTCAGGGCCTTTTGGGAACTGCGTCCGGCGCTCGGCACGCGTGGTATGTTGGCTTCGCGTTGAGCGCCTGGAGAACGAGGAGCTGCGGGATCATCGCCGGCGTCGGGGCGACGCTGGCCCTGGCGGCGTGCGGCTCGGGGGCCCGGCAAGACGCGCACGAGCCGCATGGCAGGTTCAAGGTGGCGGTCAGCACCGCCACCTTCCCGGCCTCGCAGACGCTGTCTGAGCACACCCACCTCGTGATCGCCGTCCACAACGCCGGTCCCAAGACGATCCCCGACGTCGCCGTCACGATCTGCAACGTGAGCTGCGCCTACCGGGCGCCGAAGGGCGAGGGGACCAGCGCCAAGGCTTTCGCCCAGGACCTCAATCAGCAGTACCTGGCCAACCCCTCGCGGCCGATCTGGATCGTCGACCGCGGGCCGGGGCCGTGCGGCTACAGCTGCCAGAACGGAGGCCAGGGGGCGGGCGTGACCGCCTACTCGAACACCTGGGCGCTCGGATCGCTGCGCCCCGGCAAGACGGTGCGCTTCGACTGGGCCGTGACCGCGGTCTCGCCCGGTAAGCACGTCGTCGCGTGGGAGGTCGCGGCGGGACTGAACGGCCGAGCCAAAGCCGTGCTCGCCAACGGCTCGAGGCCGCACGGAACGTTCGCGGTCGACATCGGTCAGGCCCCCCAGCAGTCCTACGTCAACAACAACGGCCAGATCATCAGCGGCTCCGGTCAGTAGGCCCGGGCGGCGCCGAGGGTCGGCCGCGCCTCAGGCCTCGCTCGACGGCGCCCAGATGTTGAGCTTGCCGTCGACGGCGTGGCGATCGATCTCCTCCAGCTCGGCCGGATCGAGCGCCAGCCGCTGCAGCGCGGCCAGGTTCTGCTCGAGCTGGGCGACGCTCGAGGCTCCAAGCAGGGCCGAGGTCACGCGCTCGTCGCGCAGCACCCAGGCGATCGAGAGCTGGGCGAGGGTCTGACCGCGGCCCCGGGCCACCTCAGCCAGTGCCCGGACGCGCTGCACGTTCTCCTCGGTCACCAGGTCCTCGGAGAACGCCTGTCCGCGGCGCACGCGCGAGTCCTCGGGGATCCCGTCCAGGTACTTGTCGGTGAGCAGGCCCTGAGCGAGCGGCGAGAACGCGATTGCGCCGATCCCCTCGCGCCCGAGCACGTCCAGCAGCCCCTCCTCCACCCAGCGGTTGAACATCGAGTAGGACGGCTGGTGGATGAGCAGCGGCGTCCCCAGCTTGCGCAGGATCTGGATCGCCTCCTCGGTGCGCCGCGGGCTGTAGGAGGAGATCCCGGCGTAGCGGGCCTTGCCCTGCCTGACGGCGGAGTCGAGCGCCCCCATCGTCTCCTCGAGCGGCGTCTCGGGGTCAAAGCGGTGCGAGTAGAAGATGTCGACGTACTCGAGCCGCATCCGCGCCAGGCTCTGATCGAGGCTGCCCAGCAGGTACTTGCGCGAGCCCAAGTCGCCGTACGGCCCGGGCCACATGTCGTATCCCGCCTTGGTCGAGATCAACACCTGGTCGCGCAGCCGCGCGAAGTCCTCGGCGAAGATGCGCCCGAAGTTGATCTCCGCGCTGCCGTAGGGCGGCCCGTAGTTGTTGGCCAGGTCGAAGTGCGTGACCCCGAGGTCGAACGCGCGCCGCAGGATCGCGCGGCTGGTCGCCAGGGGACGGTCGTCACCGAAGTTCTGCCACAGCCCAAGCGAGATCGCCGGCAGCTGGAGCCCGCTGCGGCCACAGCGGCGATACGGGATCTGCTCGTAGCGGCTCTCGTCCGGCACGTAGGCCGGCAGCGGCCCGCGTTGCATCGGCAGCGTCACCGCGCGAGTATCTCACGCTCGCCTCGCACCCTCACGCTCGCCTCGCACCCTCGCTCGCCTCGCACCCGTACGAGCCCGCGCCACGCGCCACACCGGCGAGGGCATCGCTCACCCGGCCTGGGCGAAGGACGCCCGAGAACCCCGCAAAGCGTGGAAAATGCGCGACCGGGCTGACGACATTCCACGTTCCAGACTCCCAGCGTGCAGGTTGTGGAAATTCAACGAGGGAGCGCCGGACTTTCCACGCAACGGCGCGGAGCGCTACGTCATCGCTCGGGAGCGAGGCCGGCTTCGCCGTCCGGCCGACGCGCCGGCGGTCAGGTTTGGCCACCTGGACAGTGACCCGTGCGGCCCGGTCGCCTACGCTTCGATGCTCACGTCACACGTGCCCCCCCGCCGCCGAGGGTGCGAACGAAAAGGAACCGATACATGCCTATCCGCCAGCAGAACGTCCTCGCCGCACAGTGGGCCCCCAACGGGGCAGCGATCGGAGCCCCCGACCTGACCTCGCCCGATAACCAGATCTTCGGAGCCAACGTGTTCAGCCCGGCCGTCCAGCGCCAGCGGCTGCCCACGGACATCTTCCGTCGCCTGCAGCAGACGCTCGCCCGCGGGGAGGCCCTCGACACGACGCTGGCCGACGCGGTCGCGCTGGCGATGAAGGAATGGGCGCTCGAGAAGGGCGCCACCCACTACACGCACTGGTTTCAGCCGCTGACCGGATCGACCGCCGAGAAGCACGACAGCTTCTACACGCCGACCGGCGAGGGCACGGCGCTGACCGAGTTCAAGGGCAAGGAGCTGATCCAGGGTGAGCCCGACGCGTCCTCGTTCCCGACCGGCGGCATCCGGGCGACGTTCGAGGCGCGCGGCTACACGGCCTGGGACCCGACCTCCCCCGCCTTCATCCTCGAGAACCCCAACGGCGCGCTGCTCTGCATCCCGACCGCGTTCGCGTCGTGGACCGGCGAGGCGCTGGACCACAAGATCCCGCTCCTGCGCTCGATGGATGCCCTCTCGAAGTCGGCGATTGCGGCCTTGAAGCTGTTCGGAAACAGCACCGCGGGGCGCGTGTTCACGACCGTCGGGCCCGAACAGGAGTACTTCCTGATCGATGAGCAGTACTACTTCGAGCGCGCCGACCTGGTCACCACCGGACGCACCCTGTTTGGCGCCAAGCCGCCCAAGGGCCACGAGCTCGACGACCACTACTTCGGCTCGATCCCCGAGCGGATCCTCGCCTACATGCTCGAGACCGAGCAGGAGCTGGCCAAGCTCGGGGTCCCGGTCAAGACGCGCCACAACGAGGTGGCGCCCAACCAGTACGAGCTCGCGCCGATCTTCGAGAACTCCAACGTAGGCGCCGACCACCAGCAGCTGACGATGCAGGTGATGCAGAACATCGCCCGTCGCTACGGGCTGATCTGCCTGCTGCACGAGAAGCCGTTCGCGGGGGTCAACGGATCGGGCAAGCACAACAACTGGTCGATGAGCACCGACGACGGTGAGAACCTGCTCGAGCCCGGCGATACGCCGCACGAGAACCTCCAGTTCCTGTTCTTCTGCGCGGCGGTGATCCAAGCGGTCAACCAGCACCAGGGACTGCTGCGCGCTTCGATCGCCTCACCCGGACAGGACCACCGCCTCGGCGCCAACGAGGCTCCCCCGGCGATCATCTCGATCTTCCTCGGCGCCGAGCTCGAGAAGGTGTTCGGCGCGATCGAGCGGGGAGAAGTCGGCGAGTCGACCCCGGAGTCGTTCCTCGGCCTCGGCACGCCGGTACTGCCGCCGCTGCCGATGCACGGCGGCGACCGCAACCGCACCAGCCCGTTCGCGTTCACCGGCAACAAGTTCGAGTTCCGCGCCCTGGGGTCGAGCATGTCGCTGTCGCTCCCCAACACGGTCCTGAACACGATCGTCGCCGAGGCGATCGACTCGTTGTCAGAAGAGCTCGAGGATGGGCTGCAGGAGGGCGCCGAGCTCGAGGCGGCGTTGCGCCCGATCCTCAAGCGCAGCTACGCCGCCAACAAGCAGATCGTGTTCGGTGGCGACAACTACTCCGAGGAGTGG
Source organism: Solirubrobacteraceae bacterium (assembly GCA_050997795.1). Lineage (GTDB taxonomy): Bacteria > Actinomycetota > Thermoleophilia > Solirubrobacterales > Solirubrobacteraceae > Palsa-465. Next base: position 5,174 of record JBPCQU010000022.1, read on the forward strand.
CACTCCGAGGCCGGGCAGCGGGGGCTGCTGAACCTCCGGGCTACGCCCGACGCGCTGCCGTACCTGATCGCCGAGGACACCGAGTCGCTGTTCTCCAACTACGGCGTCCTGTCCCCCCGCGAGCTCCAGTCCCGCTACGAGGTGTTCCTCGAGCAGTACGTCACCAAGCTCAACATCGAAGCCGAGGTCGCCGCTTCGATGGCCCGCACGTTGCTCGTCCCGGCGGCGGCCCGCTACGTGGCGCTGCTGGTCGGCGCGCAGCTGCCCGAGCTCGCCACCGAGATCGAGGGCATGCTGAGCACCATGGTCAGCGCGCTCAAGACGTTGGAGTCGGCCAACCTCGAGCAAAACCAGCCGCACGACGATCTGCTGGCGCACGCCGAGTACATGCGAGACACGACGATTCCGGCGATGGAAGCGGTGCGCGAGTCGGCCGACAAGCTCGAGAAGCTCGTGGCCGACGACCTGTGGCCGCTCCCGAAATACTCAGAGATCCTGTTCATCAAGTAGGACCGGGCGGATCAGGCGCACCGCAACTTGCGGGAGCGCCAGGGGTTTGCGCTACGGTGACTCGTCGTATGGTGGAAGACCGCGTGGCGCGCGGTTGTCGGGCACAGGGGGATCGCCGGCTGCGCAGCTTCCTTGTCGTGCTGCTCGCGGTGGCGAGCGCTTTGGCGTGCGCGGCTCCGGTACTCGCAGCGTCCGGAGGCGCGTCGGTGCGGGCCTCGGCGCACAGGCACGCGGGCAAGAAGTCCGCTAGCCGCAAGCACTCGGTCAACCGCGGAGCGAACCCGTTCGCGGGCCGCGCGATGTGGATCTGGGAGCTGTCGAGCGCCAACGGCGGCAACCTCGCGTCGATCATCGCCTCGGCGCACCAGCGGGGGATCGGGACGCTGTACATCAAGAGCAGCGACGGGGCGAACTTCTGGTCCTCGCAGTTCTCCCCCCAGATCGTTGCCGCGCTGCACGCGGGCGGCCTGCGGGTGTGCGCATGGCAGTACGTGTACGGCAATCAGCCGGTGACCGAGGCCTACATGGGCGCCGAAGCCATCAAGGACGGAGCCGACTGCCTGCTGATCGACGCCGAGAGCGAGTACGAGGGCAAGTACATCGCCGCCCAGACCTACGTGCAGCGGCTGCGCAAGCTGGTTGGCTCGAGCTACCCGGTCGGCCTGGCGGGATTCCCGTACGTCGACTTCCACCCGGCCTTCCCCTACTCGGTGTTCCTGGGCCCCGGCGGCGCGCAGTACAACGTCCCGCAGATGTACTGGAAGGACATCGGCACGACGGTCGACGCGGTGTTCGCCCACACCTACTCCTTCAACCGGATCTACGAGCGGCCGATCTTCCCGCTCGGCCAGGTCTACAGCTCGCCGCCGCCGCACCAGATCGTGCGCTTCCGCCAGCTCTCACGCGCCTACGGCGCTTCCGGCATCAGCTGGTGGGATTGGCAGGAGGCGACCCCGGCCGCCTGGAGCGCCGTCTCGCGCCCGGTCGGCGCGCTCGCCGGCTACGCCGCCGACACGGTGATGGCAAGCTTCGGCAAGGGCGCCCAGGGAGACCTCGTGGTGTGGGCGCAGGAGCACCTGATCTCGGCCGGTTATGCGACCGGCGTCGACGGCGGGTTCGGCGTCAAGACCCAGAGGGTCGTCGAGAGCTTCCAGACCGCGCACGGCCTGACGCCCGACGGGATCGTCGGACCGGCGACGTGGGCGGCGCTGCTGCGCTATCCGCCGGCCAGGATCGTGTGGGGCTCCACCTCGCACGCCCTCCGGGCCGGCATCGCCACGGCCTCGGGTCGCGGCGCGGTCCGCTACGCGCCGGTCCCGAAGTCGGCCTCACGCCCCGCCAAGCGCGACGAGATCGCCGGCGCGGGTGGGTCCGGACGCCCTCCGCGTCGATAGCGCTGGGTGCGTCGGACCTGCGACGCCTGCGGTACTGAGACGCGCACTCCGAGCCGGGCCAACAGCGGCGAGGCTCGAACGCGCTCCCCCTTGAGGGAGCGTCCGGGATGGGCCTTGGGATATTTCTCGACCGAGGGCAGATTTATCTCCCAGTGCTCCCGTGCTTGCTGGGCGCGACGACTATCGGTGCTCGCGCCGGGCGCTCGGATCCCGTCGGCTGCTGACCGGACGGGCTCGACTCGCAAGCAGACACGGTTGCCCGTGCTGTTCAGAGCAGCGCGGTCGGCCGCGGCGCACCAGTGTTCGCGCCCAGACTCTCGACCCGATGAACCGGTCGTGGCCGACGAGATGCTGGGCAAGGACGAATCTCGCCAACTACGGGAAAGCGACCACGGAGAACACCGGCGGGAGCCGCGTCGCGACCGTCGACCAGGTCGAGCCGGCGTCGCCCGAGCCGAATAGATCGCCGGAGGTAGCGCCGAAGTAGAGCTCGAGCTGCCCGCCCTGTTTGGCGCGGCTGAATGCCTGGCGCAGCACCGTAAGGTAGGCGTGCTCAGCCGGCAGGCCGTCGCCCCGCGCAGCCCAGCTGGAGCCTCCGTCGCGCGTCTCATACACGCGCACGCGCCCGTCGGGAGTGACGCGATCCATGTCGGCGACCAGCGGGATCACGTAGGCGCTGTCGGGATCGGCGGGGTCGACCATCAGCGGGAAGCCGAAATCTGACGGGAGCCCACCGCCGCCGATGTCAGTCCAGCTCTTGCCCGCGTCGTCGGAGCGGTAGACGCCGCCGTGGAACTGCATGAACATCCGCCCGGGTTGCCTCGGCGCGCGCTCGACGTGGTGCACGCAGCGGCCTGCGTTCTCGTCCTTCAGCGCCGCCTCGGGCAGGTACCGCGGGTTGAGCCCTTGGTTGCATCGCTGCCAGGTACGACCGCCGTCCTCGGTCAGCCACATCCCGGCGGCCGAGACTGCGACGGCCAGCTTGTCGGGATCGCCCGGCCAGGTGCAGATCGAGTGCAGGCAGAGCCCGCCACCGCCCGGCTGCCAGTGCGGGCGTGACGGCTGCTCCCACAGGCCGGCGTTGATCTCCCAGCACCCTCCACCGTCATGGCTCTCGAGCAGGACTCCGGGATCTCCCCCGGCGTACACGGTCCCATCGGCCTCGCCGCGGGCGATGACCCAGATCCGCTCGAGCGCCCGATCGCCACCTTCCGGCAGGGCGACGCCGTCGGCCTGCTCCCACTCTGCGGCCGGATCGCCGTCTGTGTAGAAGATCTTCGGTCCGTAGAACGGCGAGGTCACCGTCGCGAGCAGCCGTCCGCTGCGCGAATCGCGGGTGGCAAAGTCGACCGGCTGTCCCGCAAACGCACGCGTCTTGATCTCAAAGCCGGAACCTGGCTCGCCTTCGAGCAGGAATAGGCCCTTCTTCGTTCCCAGCAGCAACTCGGTCAACTCTCAGCCTCCCGTTATCGCCGGTAGCACCTCGACGCGGTCCCCGGACCGCACCGCCGTCGCCTCGCCTCCGCGCTCTCCAGCGACGAACACATTGATGTGGCGGCGGATCAAGCCACGCTCGTCGAGGATCCATCCGCCCATGTCCGGGTGACGGAGCTCCAATGCGCGAAGCAGCTCGACTACCGTCGCGCCCTCCAGCTCATGCTCCGCCCGATCGCCGGCGAGCTTGCGCAACGGTCCCCGAACGCACACTACGGCCACGGGGGAATCCTACGCACGCTCACGCACCCATAGACCGCGGCGCGGCGGGTTTCTCATCGGCGCGCTGCGCCGCGCCGAGCGGGCGTGCGGGCACCAAGGCTGAGGCGAACGCCTCGGACGCCCTTTCAGAGCAGCCCGTGCTCCTGCGCGTAGGCGACCAGCTCCGCGCGCGAACCGCGCTGGGTCTTCTGCTGGATGTGCGCCCGGTGAGACTCGACCGTGCGAACGCTCAGGTAGAGCTGGGTGGCGATCTCGGCGTTGGTGTGCCCGAGCGCGATCAGACGCAAGACCTCGACCTCTCGCGCGCTCAGCCCGTCGGGCGGCCCTGTGCTCGCCGGCATCTCGGCCGCGAGCCGCGCACCGAGCTCGGGGTTGAGGTAGGTCCGACCCTCGGCCGCCAGTCGAACGGCGCCGATCAGCTCCCCCTCGGCCGCCTCCTTGAGCACGTACCCGGTGGCGCCAGCCCGGAGCGCGTCGCGGGCGAGCTCGGGATCGCGGTGCACCGTCAAGACGACGATGCTGGTGTCGGGCGCGCTCTCGCGGATCCGCGGGATCGCCGGGATGCTCGAGCCGCCGGGCATGGTCACGTCGAGAACGAGGACGCTCGGGTGATAGGCCACGACCCGCCGCTCGGCCGTCGGCACGTCACCCGCCTCGGAGACGACCTCGAAGTCCGGCTCGGCGTTCAGCAGCATCCGCAGACCAGCCCGGACGACCTCGTGGTCGTCGGCGAGCACGATCGTGATCCGCCCCCCGGGCGAGCCCGCGGCCTCGTCGTCGGCCTGGGTGGTCACGCGCCGGATTCCAGCACAGCGCCCGGCTCGATCGTCGTCGCCGCATCGGCGTCGAGCTGCACCGCGCCGCGAACGACGACGCCGGCGCCAAACGTGACGTCGCCGTGGACGACCAGTCGCTCGGCCTCGCGCAGCGACGGAGGACCGTCCGGGAAGCGGTGCTCGAACCGGTCGAGCAGCTTGTAGAAGCGCTTGTCGAGCTCGACGAACGGGAGGTTGTCGGCGCGTCCCGGCGCCGGCTCGACGTCGAGCTCCGGGCCGAGCGCGTAGACGTCGGAGCGCATCACGAGCAGGTCATCGGTCGTCTTGACCGGGACGAACCGCGTGCGCGGCACCAGCAGCAGGCCGGCGCCGCTGAAGCTCTCGATCGCCGCGCCCATTGCGCTCTCGAGCTGGATCACCGGCGTCGAGCTCGAGTCGCGCGGGTCAACCGTCTTGCGGTTGACGATCAGCGGCAGCTCGAGCACGCCGTACGCCCGCTCGAGGGCGTCCGCCAGCGCCCGGAGGTCGATCCAGAGGTTGTTGGTGTTGTAGTAGCGCCAGCGACGGAAGTCGCGAAACGACTCCTCGTCCTCGGGCGGAGTTTGCGCCGTCTCACGCAGGACCAGTTGCCCGTCGGCCCGCCGGCGGGCGATGTGGCCGCCCTTGCGGTCGGCCTCGGTTCCCCGTACGACCTCCATCAAGAACGGGATCCGCTCGGCGTCGAGATAGGCCGGGACGCGCGGATCGAGCTTCGCGCCGAGATTGTCGACGTTGGAGACCATCGCGTAGCGAAACCCGTGCTCGAGCAGGGCGTCGAGCATCCCCGAGCGGCGCAGCGCTCCGTAGACGTCACCGTGGCCCGGCGGGCACCACTCGAGCGCCGGGGCCTGGGGCCAGCTGACGGGCTCGAGCCGCTCGGCGTCGAGCTTGGGGATCATGCTCTGCATGAAGCCGGGGGCGATCCCCTCGTGCTCGATCTCGGGTTGCTCGGCCAGCGCGCGCTCAGTCGCGGTGCGCGTCGCGTCGCTGTTCATCAGCACCAAGGGCAGTCGGACGCCGAAGCGTCGGCGCAGCGCCAACGTCTGCCCGACGATGATGTCCAAGAACGACCGGCCCTCGCGGGCCTGCACGAGCGACTTGGGCTCCCGCAGCCCCATCGTCGTCGCCAGCCCGCCGTTGAGCTTGATCACCGCGACGTGCTCGAGCGTCTGCGCCCCGTCGGCGCCGGGGAGCGGCTCGAGCTCAGGCACGTCATCGGCCGCCTCCAGCTCGGCGCTGCGCAAGGTCGCCTCCTGACCGGACACGAGCCTGCGGTAGGCGCTCTCGAA
>JBPCQU010000055.1:0-7543 GCA_050997795.1 Solirubrobacteraceae bacterium
AGTTCGAGGAGCACTTCTACGGTCTGTGGACCTACTCGGGCTCGGGTAGTAACGGAAGGGGCAAGGGCGCGGCCGCGGGGGCCAACGGCAAGTGCGCGGCGGCGGCGAAGTAGGTGCGGTCAGCACGCGAGAGGGCGGTCGCGCTGATTGTGGTCGCGGGATGTGGCGAGCGCCTGGGTTTGGACCGGCCCAGGGCGCTCGTCACACTTTGTGGCCGTCCGATGCTCGAGTGGAGCGTGTCCGCGCTGCGCGCGGTGGCCGCCGTGCAGCGGATCGTCGTCGCGCTGCCGGCGCAGGCGCTCGACGCGGCTCCCGAAGGCACGATCGCGGTCGCCGGCGGCGTCCAGCGCTCGCACTCGGTGCGCGCGGCGCTCGCGGCGAGCGGGGACGGCGATCCGGTGATCGTCCACGACGCCGCGCGGCCACTGGCGACGCCGCAGCTGTTCGCGCAGGCGCTCGACGAGCTGGAGCGTCATACCGCCGACGGCGTGATCGCCGCCGCGCCGGTGTCAGACACGATCAAGGAGATCGGCGACGACGGTCGCACCGTCGCGCGCACGCTCGACCGGACCCGGCTGTGGGCGGTGCAGACGCCGCAGGTGTTCCGGCGCCGAGCGCTCGAACTGGCGCTCGCCGCCTCCGACGAGGAGCTCGCGCGCGCGACCGACGATGCGTGGCTCGTCGAGCGCACCGGGGGAACCGTGCGGATCGTCGGCGCCGATCCGGGGAACCTGAAGATCACCACCCGCGAGGATCTGCGGATCGCCGAGCTACTCCTGTCGGAGCGTCTGAAGTGAGCGCGGTGACCGGCATCGGCTATGACTGCCATCGCCTCGTCGGGGGCCGGCGGCTGGTGCTCGGAGGCGTGGTGATCGAGCACGATCGCGGGCTCGAGGGCCACTCCGACGCCGACGTCCTGACCCACGCGATCATCGATGCGATGCTCGGAGCCTGCGCGCTGGGAGACATCGGGGAGCACTTCCCCGACACCGACTCCGGCTACAAGGACGCCGACTCGATCGACCTGCTGCGGGCGACAGTCTCGCTGCTGGGCGAGGCCGGCTTCGTCGTTGGCCACGTCGACGCGACGGTCGTCCTCGAGCGGCCGAAGCTGGCGCCGGTTCGAGACCAGGTGCGCGCGACCCTGGCCCAGGCGCTCGGTCTCGAGCTACGCCACGTGAGCGTCAAGGCGACCCGGGGAGAGGGAATGGGGTGGGTCGGACGCGAGGAGGGGATCGCGGCGCTCGCGGTGGCCACCGTGCACGAGCGGTGAGTGGACCGGTTAGCGAAGCTGCAGGGCCATGTCGCGGATAGCGCGCGTAGTGCCAAGCAGGCTTCCACTGACCTTGGAGCGTCCTCCCGACCGCGGTCGATAGGTGACTGCGGCCTCGGTGATCCGCCAGCCGGCGCCGGCGGCGGCGAGCACCATTTCGAGCGGCCAGCCGGAGCCGCGGTCCTGCAGGCCCAGCGCGACGAGGGGCTCACGACGAACCGCCCGCATGGGTCCGAGATCGCTTAGCCGCGTGCCGGTGCGGCGGCGAAGCTCGAAGGCCAGCGCGCGGTTGGCCAGACGGGCGTGCCACGGCCAGGCGCCGGGCTGCGCGATCCGGACGCCGAGACAGAGATCGGCGGCGGCGGCCAGCACCGGACCGGCCACCCGAGACAGCTCCCCCGGGTCCAGCGAGCCGTCGCAGTCCATGAAGCAGACCACTTCTGAGCGGGCCGCCAGCAATCCGGCGAAGCAGGCCGAGCCGAAGCCTCGCCGCGGCTCGTGGATCACGCGGGCGCCGCTGGCCCGGGCCACCTCCGCCGACCCGTCCCGCGAGCCGTTGTCCACGACCAGCGGCGCAAACCCGGCCGGCATGGCCGCGAGCACGCCCGGAATCGAATTCACCTCGTCGAGCACGGGCAGGATGACGTCGACCATTCTCAGAGCAAGCTAAGCCGCGAGAGCTTACGAAGCAAAGAACAGTGGCCCTTCGCGCTGGCCAGCGGCGACGAGACGCCTAGGGTGGCAGGCATGATCCTCGTGACCGGAGGCGCCGGTTTCATCGGCTCACACGTGGTGGACAGGTTGATCGCCACGGGGCTCGAGGTCCGCGTCCTCGATTCGCTGCTGCCGGCGGCGCACCGAGTGCGCCCGGAGTATCTGAATCCGGAGGCTGAGTTCGTCGCCGCCGACGTGGCCAATCCGGATGCTGTCAGGGCTGCCTTGGCCGGCGTGGACGCCGTGTGTCACCAGGCGGCGATGGTGGGACTCGGCCAGGGCGTACTCGACGTCGACGACTACGTTCGCCACAACGGCCTCGGCACCGCGGTCCTACTCAAAGAGCTTGCGCGGGCGGCCTTCGCCGGCCGGCTGATCCTGGCGAGCAGCATGGTGGTGTACGGCGAGGGCGCCTACCGCTGTCACCGGCACGGTCCCGTCGCCCCCGCGCCTCGTGATCCCGGTGACCTCGAGCAGGCCAGGTTCGCACCTCGTTGCCCCGGTTGTGGCAATGAGGTCGAGCCGTTCGCCGTAGATGAGTCAGCGCCGCTCGATCCGCGCAACGTCTACGCGGCGACCAAGGTGCACCAGGAGCATCTGTGCTTCGCTTTCTCACGGGAGACAGGGGTCCCCGTGACCGCGCTGCGTTACCACAACGTGTACGGAGCTCGGATGCCGCGCGACACGCCGTACGCCGGGGTGGCCGCCATCTTCGCCAGTACTCTGGCCGCCGGCCGGCCGCCGCGCGTGTTCGAAGATGGGCGGCAGCTGCGCGACTTCATCCACGTCCGCGACGTGGCCCGCGCGAACGCCCTCGCCTTGACGTGTCCCGCCCCGCAGCCCGGGGTCTTCAACGTAGCCAGCGGAACGCCGCGCTCGATCGGACAGATGGCGCAGGCGCTCGCCGATGCGGCTGGCCCCCAGGCGCCACGGCCGGTCACCACCGGGGAATTCAGGCTCGGAGACGTGCGCCACGTCTTCGCTTCCGCGGAGCGGGCGAAATGCGGGCTCGGCTTCCAGGCCACCGAGGATTTCTCCGCGGGCATGGCAGAGTTCGCCCACGCCTCGCTGCGCGCCGGCTGAGACTAGCGCCGCTCCTCTAGCGCCGATTCGGGAGGGCGCTGCGCCGCTTTGGTCTCCCTCGCCGCCCGGGCGCGGATCACGACATAAGTGACGCCGGATAGGCCGAAGAAGACGCCGGTGGCCAACAGCCAGCGCGCCAGGTAGCCCCTCTCGGCGATGGCGCTGGCGTTGCGCTCGGCCTGCGCGCCGAAGCCGAAGATCACGGGGAAGAAGACCAGGAGCAGCAGCGCGCTGAGCATCGCGGGAATGCGCAGGAACGGCGTGGGGCTGACCAGGCGAAGACGCGCTTCTCCGGGTCGGTGGTGGATTCGCTCGTGTAGCCGGCCGAGGACGATCCGGTCAAGCCAGGAGTAGAGCGGGAGCATGAACAGGTCATGGAGGACGATCGCCGCCCCGAACCACTCGAGCACGGAGACGAGATCGCGAGAGCGCTGAGACCACCCCAGCACGGCGGCGCCGGCGATGGCGAAGCTAGCCAGCAGCGCCAGGAGATTGACCGGTCCCGCGCCGTAGAGGCGGCGAAAGCGCCTGAGCGGCGTCATATCGCCACCCTGTGAAAGCTAATCTGCGACACCCACTTGGTGCAGTGCACCCCCGGTACGGCGGGACTGATCACCCGAGCGGGGTAGCCATGATCCAGGGATAGGTCAACGCCGTTGACCCGCAGGGCCAACAGCGACCGGTTGTCGGCCACCTGTTCATGCCCGAGTGTGGCGTGGCCGAACGTACCCCGCTCAAACGATTCGGTGGTCACGGTGGCCGCGTCCGACACCCCGCACAGAGCGGCGAGGTCGCGCAGGCGCACGCCACTCCAGCGCTGAGTCGTCGACCATCCTTCCACGCAGGCGATAGGCAGGTCGTAGGTGTGCTGGGGCAAGGCCAGGAGCTGCTCGCGAGAGAGAGACAGCCGGCGCCGGCCGGCGAGGTGAAGTCGCCACTGCGATCCGATCGTGCCCGAGGAGATTCCCGCCGCGGCCCAGCTCTTGTTGACCGGGAAGCCAAGGCGTCCGGACGGGGCGCGTCCCCGGGGCAGCAGGAAGGCCACGGCGCGAAACGGGCCGCCGAGCGACTGGGCGGCACCCTGGATCCCGAGCAGCAGCGAGCCCGCTCCCACGGTGGCGAGCAGCGCCCGACGCGACATGGTCTGCGGAGCCGGCGAGGACGCGATCAGGGACGTGGCGGCAACGTCCGCCGGGTCCGCCGCGCCGTCCGCCGTGGTGTGGCCTTCGAGGATCATCCTGCGGTCGCGCAGCGACCGGCGCATGGTTCCCAGCTTGAGGGTGACGTGAGCCAGGAACGCACCGGTGAACACCCAGGCTCCGTAGTAGTGGGCCTGAGTGAAGAAGAACGGGAATGCGTACCAGTACTGGATGTTGAGGATGCCGGTGACAAACTCGAACAGCGCGCCGCCCACGAGCAGCGCGAGGGAGATCCGCTCGAGGGCATGCGCGGGGTTTCGCAGGGGGGGCCACTCGAAGAGCCGCGGGATGACCGACCACAGCTTGGCCAGCAGAACGGGGAACAGAGCCAGCCCGACAGTGACGTGCAATCCCTGGGTCAGCGCGTAGAGCCACGCCGGACGGGTCGGCCAGCCAAACAGATAGAAGTCCGGCGGCCCGAGGTTGCGACCGAGGGCGTTGGCGCCGAGTCCCGGCTGGTAGGCGTCGTTGGACAGCAGTCCGGTGATGATCACCACGGGGAGGCCGATGAGTAGGATCAGCCCCAAGACGGCAGTCAACCAGGGGCCACGCAGGGGGCTGCGCCACGCGGTTTTCCGAAACGGTCCCGGGGGAGGCTTGGCGGGATCGACCGGCAGCAGTCTCACGCCAGCGAGGCTGACACACGATGCTGGCCTGAGACACCTTCTGTTAGCCGTTTAAGGCGTTGTTCACCATTGGGGCGCCGACGGGGTGAACAGTGTCTTAAATGGGTGCTGGCCGGGGGCGGATTTTGCTTCTCGTAATCTGGCCGTGGGTTAGCTTGCGTCGATGACGTCCATCGCGCTGCTGGTGATCGCCAAGGAGCCCCTGCCCGGTCGCGCCAAGACGCGGCTGACGCCGCCGTGCAGTGCCGACGAGGCGGCTGTGCTGGCTGGCGCCGCTCTCGCGGACACCATCGACGTGGTCGCTCGTACTCCGGCCGCCCGCAAGGTACTCGTGTTCGAAGGCGACCCGCGGCGCTGGCGCCGGGATGACTTCGAGCTGCTGCCCCAGCGCGGCGAGGGCCTCGGCGAACGTCTGGCTGCGGCTTTCCAGGACATCGACGCCCCGGCGCTGCTGGTCGGCATGGACACGCCCCAGTTGACCCCCGACCTCTTGGTTGACGGAATGCGGGCGCTCGCCCGGCCCGACGTCGATGCGGTGCTCGGGCCGACGTTGGACGGCGGTTACTGGAGCGTGGGCTTTAGCTCTCCCGTCGGGGGCGCGTTTACCGGTGTGCCGATGAGCCGCAACTGCACCTGGCTCCAGCAGCGAGCCCGGCTGGGTGAGCTCGGTCTGCGGATTCACGAGCAGGTCAGCCTGCGCGACGTCGACACGATCGAGGATGCGCGGGCCGTGGCGCGGGACGCCCCCCACACCCGATTCGCCCGGGCAATGGCGACGCTCTGAGTGATCAGTCCCCTGCGCATGTACGGAGACGGGCTTCTCGGGGGCGCTGGCTCGGGAGCGCGCCAGCAGGTGCGGCTGATCGACGGTAGCGCCATCCCGCTCGAGCTCGAACGCTTTCTGTCCCCCGCCGACGCCATTGACGAGCAGCTGCTCGAGGGTCTCCATGGCCCGGTGCTCGACGTGGGCTGCGGGCCGGGACGTCACCTGCACGCCTTGGCCAGCGCCGGCGTGTTCGCACTCGGTGTCGACCTCTCCCCAGTGGCTGTGGGCCTGGCCATCGGTGGTGGAGGACGGGCGATCGTGGGCGACATCTTCGATGAGCTCCCCGGAGACGGGTGGCAGAGCGCCCTGCTGCTCGACGGCAACATCGGCATCGGCGGCGCTCCGGTGCGGCTGTTGGCTCGCGTGGCCGACTTACTGGACGAGGCGGGCGTCATGCTGGTCGAGTTGGGGGCGCCCGGGACGTGGACGGGCGCGACACAAGCTCGGCTCGAGAGCCCCCACTCGACGAGCGGCTGGTTTCCCTGGGCCCGTGTAGCCGCCGGCGCCATCGGTCCGGTCGCCCGGGCCGGCGGCTTTCAGACCACCCGCGTGTGGTCGCTCGGCGGGCGCTGGTTCGCCCGTCTGCACCGCGGTCGTGAGACGGCGGGTCGGCGGCAGCTCGGTCGTCAGTCTGCCGCGCGGCTCTCGATCGGACCGTCGGCTCGCGCCGGCTCGGTACCGTGAACCGGTGGCCGTTCTCGAGGCCCGCGGGATCACCAAGAACGTCGGTCGGGGCCGCGCCGAGCGGCGCGTGCTCGACGGTGTCGAGCTGACCGTCGACTCCGGCGAGGTGGTGGCGGTGCTGGGGCGTTCGGGCAGCGGCAAGTCAACCCTGCTGCATCTGCTGGGAGGCCTGGATCGGCCCGATGGGGGTGAGATAGTTCTCGCCGGACAGAGGCTGACCGCCCAAGGCCCGCGCGCTCTGGCCCGCACTCGGCTGCATCACGTCGGCTTCGTGTTCCAGTCATTTCATCTGGTTGAGGAGTTGAGCGGCGCGGAGAACGTCATGCTTCCCGCCCGCCTTCCGGGCGCGGCGGCGGGAGGGGAGCGCAGAGGGCAACGATTGATCGACGAGCTCGATCTCGCGCCGGTGGCCGATCACCTCCCCCACGAGCTCTCCGGGGGAGAGCAGCAGCGCTTCGCGATCGCCCGCGCGCTGGTCAACGATCCGGAGCTTGTGCTGGCGGACGAGCCGACCGGAAACCTGGACGCCGACAACGGGACGGCTGTGCTGTCGCTGTTGCGGGACCTGCCCGGACGGGCGGTGGTGATCGTGACCCACGAGCCGGAGGCGGCGGCGATCGCCGACCGGGTGCTCCGCTTGCGCGACGGCCGACTCTTCCCCGACGTCAGCGCAGCGGCCGGTCGAGCCGCCGGGGCCCAACCTTGAGGCGCGTGCTGGCTGACGTGCGCCGGGGACTGCGGTCGCGGCGACGGCGAGCCCTGCTGACCGCCGTCGGGATCGCGCTGGCCGCGGCCATGCTCGCGACCGCGCTGGTGCTGGCCGATGGCCTGGGCGGCGGCTTCACCCGCGCGGCTCGGGCGGCTGACCTGCCCGACGTGATCGTACGCTTCGACCCCGAGTCAGATGCGCGCGTGGCCAGCCGGATCCGGGCGCTTCCCGATGTCGCCGCGTTCTCCACCCGCGCGGAGTTCACCAACGTCGCCATCGCCGCCAATGGTCACCGCGATGGGCAGGCCTCGGCCGAGGCGGTCGGCGCCGGGCGCCGGGGGTACGCGATCGTGGCCGGCCGTAACTTCTCTTCGCGCTTCGGCGAGGTGGTGGTGGAGCGCGGACTGGCCCAGGCCTGGGGAATCCGGC
>JBPCQU010000089.1:0-9718 GCA_050997795.1 Solirubrobacteraceae bacterium
GAGGGTCCCTGTGACCAGGTTCACACAGGGCCGGTAAACAGGCGTGCGCGTTCCAAGGGGCCGCGGTCGGCCAGCCGTGCTCCCCGTTCGCCGGTCGCCAAGCCGCAGCGCCGCACGCAGTCCGAGCGCCGCCGGCAGACTCGTCAGGCGCTGCTCGACGCCGCGCTGGAGCAGATGAGCGCGGGGATCAGCTTCGACCGCCTCAGCCTGCGGCGGGTGACGCAGGCCGCCGGTGTCGCGCCGGCCGCTTTCTACCGCCATTTCGCGAGCATGGATGAGCTCGGGCTGGCGCTGGTGGAGGAGTCAGTCCGCGCGCTGCGCTCGATGCTGCGCGAGGCGCGCGAGGGCGGTCCGGCGCCCGAGCGCGTGATCCAGAGCTCGGTGGCGATCCTGCTCGCCCACGTGCGCGAGCACAGGCGCCACTTTGCCTTCATCGCCGAGTCCAGGTTGTCGGGCAACGCCGTTCTGCGTCACGCGATCCGAAACGAGATCAGGCTGTTCGCGAGCGAGCTGGCGACCGACCTGGCGCGTTTTGACGCGCTGCGGGAGTGGACCACGGCTGACCTGCAGATGCTCGCGGGACTGTTCGTCGACACGATGATCGCCGCGGTCGACGCTGTGCTCGAGGCGTCCGCGAGCGGCATTCAGGCGCCGGAGCCGACGCCCGAGGCGCAGGCGGAGATCGCCGCCCTGACCGAGAAGCGGCTGCGGCTGATCGCCATCGCGGTCCCGCACTGGCGCGGTGGCCGCTGACGCCGACGAGTAGATACGGTCCCCGGATGGCGTCCCCGCGGCCGTCCGATAGGCGCACCGAGCTCTCGTGGTCGGGCTGGGGCGATCCGAACGCAGCGTCGGCATTGCCGGAGGCCGTGCTCGAGCTGCTGCGGGGCGCGCTCGGCATCACCGATCCGACGCCCGCACCCAGCTCGATCTCGGGCCTCGAGCTGACGCCGGTCCGGCTGGCGCCCGAGACCGGCGAGCTGCTCGCCCGCGTCGTCGGTGAGGCCAACGCCTCCTCAGACCACGAGGCGCGGGCGCGCCACGCGCTTGGCAAGTCGACGCTCGAGCTGCTCGCGCTCCGGGCCGGCGAGACGATCAGCGCCCCCGACCTGGTGCTCGCGCCCGGCTCGCACGAGGAGATCATCAAGCTCCTCGAGCTCTGCTCCGAGCACCGGGTGGCGGTGGTCCCGTTCGGGGGCGGCACGTCGGTGGTCGGCGGGCTGACGCCCGACGCAAATGAGTTTGCCGGGGTAGTCGCGGTCGACCTGCGCCGGCTAAACGCGCTGCTCGAGCTCGACCAGGAGTCGCGGCTCGCGGTCCTCGGCCCGGGCCTCCGTGGCCCCGAGGCCGAGGCGCTGCTGGCCGACCGCGGATACACGATCGGGCACTTCCCCCAGTCGTTTGAGTTCGCGACCTTGGGTGGCTTTGCGGCGGCCCGCTCGAGCGGCCAGGCGTCGGCCGGCTACGGCCGCTTCGACGAGCTCGTCGCCGCGCTCAAGGTCGCGACGCCGGCTGGGACGCTGACGCTCGGGCGCGCCCCGAAATCCGCCGCGGGCCCGGACCTGCGCCAGCTGATGCTCGGATCGGAGGGCACGCTGGGCGTGATCACCGAATTGACGATCCGGGTCAAGCCGGTGCCCGAGCGGCGGGTTTATGAGGGATGGCGCCTCAACAGCTTCGACCGCGGCGCGGCGACGCTTCGGCGTCTCGTGCAGGACGGTCCGGTCCCCACCGTGCTGCGCCTCTCGGACGAGGCCGAGACGGCGCTGGGCCTCGCGCGTCCGGCAGGCCTGGGCCAGTCCGAGGGCGGCGGCTGCCTGGCGATCGTCGGCTACGAGGGCACCGCCGGCGACGTCCAGGGGCGCCGGGCGGCCGCCGGCGAAGTGCTCAGAGCGGCCGGCGCGAGCCCGGTCGAGCAAGCCGGCGAAGCCTGGGCCCGAGACCGCTACCGGGGCCCGTACCTGCGTGACTCGCTGCTCGACGCCGGCGCGCTGGTCGAGACGCTCGAGACGGCGACCTTCTGGTCCTCGCTGGGCGGTCTCTACGAGGCGGTCGGCACCGCCCTGCGTGAGTCGCTGACCGCACAGGGCACCCCGCCGGTGGTCCTGTGCCACATCTCGCACGTGTATCCGGATGGAGGGTCGTTGTACTTCACGGTCGCCTCCGCGCAGCTGCCGGACCCGATCGAGCAGTGGCGGCTGGCCAAGGCGGCGGCGAGCGAGGCGATCGTGGCCGTGGGC
This sequence comes from Solirubrobacteraceae bacterium, assembly GCA_050997795.1. Lineage (GTDB taxonomy): Bacteria > Actinomycetota > Thermoleophilia > Solirubrobacterales > Solirubrobacteraceae > Palsa-465. The sequence continues at coordinate 2,241 of JBPCQU010000089.1, forward strand.
GCCTCGATCACCCATCACCACGGTGTCGGCCGTGACCATCGGGAGTGGCTGCCGGCCGAGCTTGGCCAGCTCGGGGTCGCCGTGCTCGACGCCGTCAAGCAGACGCTGGACCCCGCCGGGATCCTGAACCCTGGGGTACTGTTCGCTCCACGATGACCGAGACACAGGAACAGACGACCGAAGCTCGCTATCTAAACCAGCTCGCCGACCTGACGGTGAACTTCGGCGCCAACGTCCAGCCCGGGCAAGTCCTCGCGATCTCCTCCGAGCCGGGCAAGGAATCGCTGGCCCGGGCGATCGCCGAGGCGGCGTACGCCCGCGGCGCGCTGTTCGTCGACCTGAGCGTGTTCGACGTGCACTTCAAGCGCGCCCGCGCCCTGCACGCCGACCCGGACACGCTGGGCTTCGTGCCCCCGTGGCTCGGGGCTCGGGCGCTAGCGCTCGGCGAGCAACGCTGCGCCCGGGCTGCGCTGACCGGGCCCGTCGCGCCGCGGATCATGGACGGCGTCGATCCGGCGCTGCTCGGCCTCGACATGCTCCCGTTCGTCCGCGAGGCGATGCAGGTGCTCAACGACAACACCACCAACTGGACTGCGGTCCCGTGCCCGACCCCGGCGTGGGCGACGCTCGTGCACCCGCGGCTTGACCCCGACGACGCACTGTCGCGGCTGTGGAGCGAGATCGGTCACATCTGCCGGCTCGACGAGGAGGATCCGATCGCGGCCTGGGAGGCCCGGCTGACCAAGCTGACCGAGACGGCGGACAAGCTCGACGCTCTGCGCCTCGACGCGCTTCGCTTCGACGGCCCGGGGACCGAGCTGACTGTCGGCCTGCTGCGCAGCGGCCACTGGTGCGCAGCGCGCTTTGAGACGGTCGACGGCATCGTCCACGCGCCCAACATCCCGACCGAGGAGGTGTTCACGACTCCCGACCCCGAGCGTGTAGACGGGGTCGTGACCGCGACCAAGCCGCTGTTCACGTCGGGCACCGTGATCACCGGACTGCGGGTCACCTTCGAGCACGGCCGGGCGGTGATGATCGAGGCCGACGACGGAGCCGACGTGCTGCGCGGACTGAGCGGCCGCGACGAGGGCGCAGCGCGGCTCGGCGAGGTGGCGCTCGTCGACCGCGAGGGCAGGATCGGCCCGCTCGACACGGTCTTCTTCGACACGCTCCTCGACGAGAACGCCGCCAGCCACATCGCGCTCGGGCAGGGCTATGAGATCGGCGCGCGTGAGCCCGAGGACCTCGCGCGCGTCAACCGCAGCGAGATCCACGTCGACTTCATGATCGGCGGCGATCAGGTCGCGGCGACCGGGCTGCTTGCCGGCGGCGAGGAGATCCCCCTGCTGCGCGACGGTGCCTGGCAGATCTGATGCCCCCGTCGGGATCGCGCCGCGCTACGCTGATCGCTGCTCCAGGAGAGGTGCCGGAGCGGTTGAACGGGCGCGACTGGAAATCGCGTAACGGGGGTTAACCTCGTTCGGGGGTTCGAATCCCCCCCTCTCCGTGCCTCGTTGACGGAGGCTCGGTGTCGAGAGCGCCCACGCGCCGCGGAGCGGGGCTGATGTTAAGTTCCGCTTGCCCCGTGTTAGCCGTTCTCGTACACTGCCCTCACCAGGGAGGAGCGATTGGGCGGCCGGGGAACGAGCCAGGCCCAATCATTACGTGATACAGCGACCCGCACTTAGACTCGTAGACGGCGGCATCGACCATTCGGTCGCGTGGAAGTGGTTCTGCGGGCACTGCGCTGCGCCGTCACCCGGCGGCGCGCCTCCGCCGCCCACGGCGCGGGTCTGCCCCTCGTGTGGTTTCGGGCTGCTGCTCGAGGCTCGCCAGGACGCGGTCCCGACCACCCAGGATGCATTCGTGGTCATCGACCCTTCGCTGCTGGTGCAGGCGATCTCCAAGCAGGCTGAGACCTTTCTCGGCGTCAACGAGGAGCTCTGCATCAACCGGCCGGTGTCCGAGCTGCTGGTCCCCGCCGACGCCGAGGCGCAGGGCCACGCGGACTTCGCCGCCGCGGTCGCGCAGGCGGCCGACGGCCACGATCCCGACACGATGCGCAGCTTCGTGCGGCCGTGGAACACGTTCGGTGTCCGCCTGCATGCCCGGATCGCGACGTGCGGGCCGCCGCGCTCGGCGCTGGTGGTGCTCGAGGACAGCGCTCCGGCCCGGCTGCGAGCCGTCGAGCCCCGCTAGCCGCGTCGCGACGAGTCGTCGCGCGCCGCGGCCAGTCGCTCGGGTGCGCCGAGCGCCGCGAGCCGGTCCGGGATCACGATCGATCCGTCTTCGCGCTGGCCGTTCTCGAGCAGCGCGATGATCGTCCGCCCGACCGCGACCGCGGTCCCGTTCAGGGTGTGGACCTGGGCCGGCTTGCCGTCGGCGGCGCGGTAGCGGATGTCGAGCCGGCGCGCCTGGTAGTCGGTGGTGTCCGAGCACGAGGTCAGCTCGCGATAGCGGCCCTGGCCGGGAAGCCACGCCTCGACGTCGTACTTCTTGGCCGCCGAGGCGCCGAGATCGTCGACCGCGATCGCGACCACCCGGTAGGGGATCTGGAGCTCCTGCATGATCGACTCCTCGATCGCCAGCAGGCGCTCGTGCTCGCCGGCCGCTTCTTCGGGGACGACGAAGCTGAACATCTCGACCTTGTCGAACTGGTGCACGCGGAAGATGCCGCGGGTGTCCCTGCCGGCGGCGCCGGCTTCGCGCCGGAAGCAGCTCGAGAACCCGGCGTAGCGGAGCGGGAGCTGATCCGCGGCGAGGATCTCCTCGCGGTGAAGTGAGGCGAGCGCCACCTCTGAGGTCCCGACCAGGTACAGCTCGTCGTCGGGCAGCCGGTAGATCTGCTGCTCGGTGTCGGGCAGAAAACCCGTCCCGTAGAGCGCCTTCTCGCGCACCAGCACCGGCGGGATGACGGGCTCGAACCCTTCGCCGATCAGCTTCTCGAGCGCGTAGCGAACCAGCGCGAGCTCGAGCATCACCAGCCCGCCGCGCAGATAGGCAAAGCGCGAGCCCGACAGCCGGGCGCCGCGCTCCACGTCGATCATCCCGCCGGCCAGCTCGAGGTGGTCGCGTCCGGTCGCGGTGGCGTCGCCCACTTCGCGCAGGACCGTGTCGTGCGCGGGCGCGTCGTCGGCGGGCAGGTTCGGCAGCGCGGCCAGCTCGGCGTCACGCCGGGCGCGCAGCGAGGACTCCTCGTCTGAGAGCGATCGCCCGCGCGCCGCCAGCTCCGCGAGCTGGGCGCGTTGGGCCTCGCTCGGGGCGCCCTTCAGCGCCCGGCTGGCCTGGTTCTGCTCGGCGCGAAGTTGCTCGAGCTCGGTCGTGATCGCGCGCCAGCGCTGGTCGAGCTCGAGGACGCGGTCCCCACCCTCGGCGTACTGCGCGCCGCGGCGTCCGAGCGCCGTACGCACGGCGTCGGGGTCACGGCGGATCAGCCTGATGTCGAGAACGCGCGCCCTCCGCTATGGGTGCGCGGTCTTTTTCTTGCCCTTGGCCCCCGACGACCCAGCCGTCCTTGTCGTCGTCGTCGACGTGCTCGTCGACGAGGCGGACGTGCTCGTCGTCTGAGCGGTCGTCGCGGTGGGCGAGCTCGACGCCGCCGGCACCGTGCCGACGGACTTGGACTGGCAGGGGGTTATGCCGATTATCTTCGGCGCGGCTCGTCCGGCGTCGGTGGCGACGAACTTCGCCACGGCGATCGCGTCCTGGCCGACGACGATGTTCTGCGGCATGTAGGCGCCCGAGAAGCCGCCGTTCTGGATCGCGTACAAGACGCGGGTCAGCGGCCGCTCGCAGCGGACGTTGAAGTTGGGGCCGCTGGCGGACTGGGCGGTGCGGACGTTCGGTGCCGAGCCGTGCGTGCCCGCGTAGGAAAGGGTGTGGCATCCCGAGCAGCGCTGGGAGAACAGCGTCGCGCCGGCGTAGAGGGGGCTCGACTTGGCCACCTGTATGCGCTCGGTTCCGCAGGCCGTCGCGAGCCCCGCGACCGCGATCGACGCACTCCACACGAGAAGGACCCTTACCCGCCGGCTCATCCGGCGGAGATCATAATCGGATCAGGTTGATCGGAACCCGTCCACCCCGTGCACCCCGGCCCCGCCGACCCCGCCGGGGCCGCAGGGCCCGCCGGCCCCGCCGACCGCAGACGGCCGTGCTCGCGGCCGTGCTGCTGAGCGTTGGCGGCCCGCTGGCGGCCTGCGGTCGCACAACCCAGGTCCAGAGCGACGGGACGCTGCAGGTAGCCCTGACCGAGTATCACGTCGCGCCGCAGAGCGTGCGCGCCCCGTCGGGGACGTTGACGATCTTCGTCCACAACTACGGACGGCTCAGTCATGACCTCGTGATCTCGCTGCGCGGGCGCTCGGAGGCGTCCACGCAGCCGATCCCGCCCGGCGAGACGACGGAGCTGATCGCGAACCTGACGCCCGGTAAGTACCTGCTGGCCTCGACGATCCTCTCCGACCAGGCCCTCGGCGCGTACGGGACCCTGGTCGTGACCTCGTCGCCGGGCGTGCCGCCCGGGCGCCTGTGTCCCAGCTTCTCGCCCGGAACCCCGTGCTCTCGGTAGGACAAGCGAGTGCTCCGGGGGAGGAGCCGCCGGGCGGGCGGCGAACACCGGTCCATCCCCGGCGCCGGCTTTGAGACGTTCGCCACGATTTGATAAGCGCGTTCGTCCTCCTACGGCGGCAACCAGAGGTGCCGGCGCCGGGGTTTCTTTTACCGGGCGCTATAAAGCCAGCGATGGCGCCACAGCGCGACCCCGAACTGTTCCGCGAGGTCTTCGGGCGCTTCGCCACCGGTGTGGCGGTGATCACGAGCGCGGGCCCGTCGAGCGCCGGCGGGATGACCGCCAACGCGCTCTGCTCACTGTCCTTGCAGCCGCTGCTGGCGCTGGTGTGCTTCGAGAACAGTGCGCGGACGCTGCCGATCGTCCGCGAGGCCGGCCGCTTCGCGGTCAACGTGCTGGCCGCCGACCAGGAGCGACTCGCGGGCGTGTTCGCCTCCAAGCTGCCCGAGTCCGAGAAGCTCGACGGCGTCTCGCACCGGCTCGAGGACGGCATCCCGGTGATCCAAGGGTCGCTGGCCTGGGCCACCTGCGAGCTCCAAGAGCTACTCGCGGGCGGCGACCACACGATCGCGATCGGGAAGGTGACCGCGATGGGGCTCGGCGCCGGCGAGCCGCTGCTGTGGTACTCGGGCCGCTACCACACGTTTCCGCGCGCCTAACGGCGGTCCCGCTAACGAGGCGCTGGGCGGCGCGGCCAAGGATGCAGCGAGCGTGGCGTGCGCCAGCACGCGAGCGAGCGAAGACGGGCACCGCCGGCGAAGCCGGTGGTCAGCGGCGTCCAGAGCCCGTCAGCTAGCCCGCGGTCCCGGCGGCCCGCGCGAGCAGCACCACCGTCACCAGCGCCGCCAGCACCATCACGCCGAGCTCGCGCTGTAGGATCGCCACCACCACCTGCCGCTGCTCGGACTCGGGCAGGCCGCCGACCTCGGCGGAGGACTGGTAGCCGCGCGAGTCGAGCACCACCTGGGCGGAGGCGATCCGTAGCTGCTCGCCCATGAGAGAGACCAGCAGCGGCAGCAGGCCGTAGATCAGGTGCAGGCTCGACTCCTTGTAGCCGAGCAGCACGAGCACGCCGCCGAGCGCGATCTGGAGCACGACGAGAGCCTGGCCGGCGCGCAGCAGGCGCCAGAAGAGGCGGCTCGCGCGGACCCGACGCCAGCACCAGGCGCCCCATAGCGTCGTCCCTCCCATCAAGGCGATGCAGAGCACGCCGACGACGAGGTGGACTGCCTTCATGGCTCGGTGCTGGACATGGTCGAGGATCAGTGTCGCGAGATCGGGGCAGGCTCGGCTAGCGGCTAGCCGCATTTCGCACTAAGTAACAACTTGTTACAAGCATGGTGCCGGCGGTGATATAAGACCTAGTTGTGCTTCGCACCTATCTGCCGGCGATCGTCTTCCTGCTGCTCGGCGGGCTCGTCGGGGCGCTGTTCTCGGTGCTGAACCTGTTCGCCGGCCAGCGGCGGGCCAATCGCAACAAGGACGCGCCGTATGAGTGTGGTCTGCCATCGGAGATCCAGCGCGGCTTTCGCTTCGGGATCAGCTTCTACCTGATCGCGATGCTGTTCATCCTGTTCGACATCGAGGTCATCTTCCTCTACCCGATCGCGGTGCAGCTGCGGGCGTTCGGGACCTTCGCCCTGAGCGAGACCGTTGTGTTCGTGGCGCTGTTGATGGTCGCGTTCCTGTATGTCTGGCGCCGGGGGGCGCTCGAATGGAAATAAAACGAGAGCCGCTGAGCACCGGCGCCGGCGCCGCCCAGGCGCCGTCTGACTTCCGCTCCCGGCAGCTGCTCGCCCGCGACATGCTCAATGGCGCGCTGGAGGGCGAGGCGCTCGACCGCTACGTCGCGGAGCGGGTGCTCACCACGACGATGGACAAGGCCGTGGCCTGGGCGCGGGGCAACTCGTTCTTCCCGCTGACGTTCGGCCTGGCCTGCTGCGCGATCGAGATGATGTCGATCGTCGCCGCGCGCGTCGACATTGCGCGGTTCGGCTTTGAGGCGATGCGGGCCTCCCCGCGTCAGGCCGACCTGATCATTCTCTCTGGCCGGGTGTCGGTCAAGATGGCGCCGGTCATCCGCCGGCTGTATGACCAGATGCTCGACCCCAAGTGGGCGATCTCGATGGGGGCATGCTGCTCCTCGACGGGTGTGTTCAACAACTACGCGCTGGTGCCGTCGGACAAGTTCATGCCGATCTCCGTGCACGTGCCCGGCTGCCCGCCGCGACCCGAAGCGCTGGCCCACGGGATCCTCCGTCTGCGCGACAAGGTCCACGGCCATGAGCCCGCGGGCTGGCGCGAGCGCTATGACGCCTTCGGCACCGAGGAGGTGCTCCCCGAGGCCCAGGGCGAGAGCGATGCGATCAACGTTTTCAGCCGGACGCCGGAGGCCCGGCCCGATCAGGCGAGGCCGGATGCCGAGCGGGCCGTAGGCCGAAGGGGGGACACCGCTGGTGCCTGACGCGACCGGGCTCGAGCTGACCGCCCATGAGCTCCGCGAATCAGCCGCAGAGTCGATTCTCTCCACCGATTTTCACCGCGGGCGGGCGACGCTGAACGCCAATCCCGAGCACGTCAGGCCGGTCTTGTCCGCGCTGCGGGAGAAGGGCTACACGTTCCTGGCCAGCCTCCACGGCTGTGACTACTACCCCGAGGAGCCCCGGTTGGGGGTCCTGTACGAGCTGCTCGACATGAAGACCGTCGACCGGATCACGGTCAAGGCGCGCGTCAGCACCGACGATCCGCGGATCGCCTCGGTGGTGCAGCTGTGGCCGGGCGCCTCGCACCCCGAGCGCGAGGTCTACGACATGTTCGGGGTCGTGTTCGAGGGCCACCCCGACCTGCGGCGGATCCTGATGCCCGAGGACTACGAGGGCTTCCCCCAGCGGCGCGACTTCCCGGTCGG
>JBPCQU010000129.1:0-10101 GCA_050997795.1 Solirubrobacteraceae bacterium
GTGGCGGCGGGGGCACCGGCGGCGGTGGCGGTGGCGGAGGCACCGGAGGCGGAGGCGGCACCGGCGGCGCCGGCCTCGGCGGCGGTGGCTAGGCGAGGGACGGCGCCCGGACCGGACGCGACAGAAACCTGCTTCCGACGGCGGAGAACCGCCACGGGAGCTCGGCGGCGCGGGTGATCCCGATCCGACGGTCGGTGACGATCTCCACCTCGCGCCAGCCGGCCGGCCGGTCCGAGATCACGATCGGCCCGCGCAGCAGGTCCGCCTCGTTGTGGTCCAGATCGATCGCCAGCGCCTGGGTCAGCTTGCCCGGACCCGAGCACAGCTCCCGTTCGCGCTCGAGGCCGCGGCGGGCGCGCATCTGGTCGATCCCACGCAGCGGCGCCAGCGCCCTGATCAGCACGGCCGCCCCCACCCCCTCGCGCTCGCTGACGGCGTTCAGCAGCGCGTGGATGCCATAGGAGCGGTACACGTAGGCGTATCCGGGCCGGCCGAAGAGCGTGCTGGTCCGGGCCGTCAACCCCACGTAGGCATGACAAGCGGGCTCTGACTGGTGGTAGGCCTCGGTCTCCACCACGACACCGGCGCACTCACCGTGCGTGATCACGCATCCAACCAGGTCCCGGGCGACCTCGAGCACCGGGCGGTCATAGAAGGAGGCCTTCACCGCCTCACCGCAGGTGCGCGCGGGCCTGCTGCAGCTGCTCGCGGACGCGGCCGAGGCTGGTGCCGCCTTCTGAAACCTTGGCCTCGAGCCAGGCGCCGTCCGCGAGCAGGCGGTAGAACTCGTGGTCGAGCAGCGGCGAGTGCTGAGCGAGCTCGCTCGGCTCGAGCCCCGAGAGCGGCTTGCCGAGCTCGATCGCCCGCCGGACGAGGCCAGCCACGACTCCGTGCGCCTCGCGAAACGGCATCCCCCGCCGGACGAGCAGGTCGGCGACGTCGGTCGCGGCGAGGAGCTCGTCGCCGGCGGCGTCGGCGAGCCTGTCGCGCTTGAAGCTGATCGTCTCGAGCATCCCGCGGGCGGCGTCGAGGCAGCACTCGAGCGTGTCGCAGGCATCGAACAGGCGCTCCTTGTCCTCCTGCATGTCCTTGTTGTAGGTCAGCGGCAGCCCGTGCATCACGCCGTGCAGCGCGACCAGATCGCTCACCACCCGCGGCGCCTTCGCGCGCAGCAGCTCGGCGGCGTCGGGGTTCTTCTTCTGCGGCATGATCGACGAGCCCGACGCCCACGCGTCGGAGACCTCACAGAAGGAGAACTCCTCGCTTGACCAGAGAACGATCTCGGCTCCCAGGCGAGACAAGTGGGTCGCGCAGGTGGCGGCGGCCGCGAGGTAGTCGAGCACGAAGTCGCGGTTGGAGACCGCGTCAACCGAGTTCTCGGCCACCGCGGCGAACCCGAGCTCCGCGGCGACCGTGGCGCGATCGGTGTCGAAGTTAACGCCGGCGAGCGCCCCGGCGCCGAGCGGAAGCTTGCCCGTGGCCGCCACCACGGCCTCGAAGCGCTCGCCGTCACGCACGAGCATCCACACGTAGGCGAGCAGGTGATGGCTGAGGTAGATCGGCTGCGCGCGCTGCAGGTGGGTGTAGCCCGGCATCGGCCAGTCGAGGTGACGCTCGGCGACATCGGCCAGCGTCCTGGCCAGCCGTGCGATCCGGGCAATGGCGTCGTGGGCGTGGGCCCGCACGAACATCGCCATATCGGTCGCGACCTGGTCGTTGCGCGAGCGGGCGGTGTGGAGCCGGCCGCCGACCCTGCCGGCGATCTCGGTCAGGCGACGCTCGATCGCCATGTGGATGTCCTCGTCGCCATCGGCGAACGGAAACGTTCCGTTTTCGAGCTCGCCTCGGACCTGCTCCAGGCCGCGAACGAGCGCGTCGCGGTCGGCCTCGCTGATGATCTTCTGGGCGGCGAGCATCCGCGCGTGGGCAATCGACTGATCGACGTCGTAGGGACTCAGCCGCCAATCGAACGAGACCGAGTCGTTGAGGCGGCGAAACGCGTCCTCCTGGGGTTTGGCGAAGCGCGAGATGCCCGCATTATGGACCGGACCGCGCCGCGTGACCGGTCGGGCTGTGGCGACTCAGCGGCCAAGGACCGCCGGGAGCGATTCAGCGGCCGAGCACGGCCCGCAGCGACTGCACCACCCGCGCCACCTGCCCCTCGCTCATCGCGGGAAAGAAGGGCAGCGCGACCGAGCGCGACGCCACGTCCTCGCAGACCGGAAACTCTCCTTCCCGGTGCCCGAAGCGGTCGCGGTAGAAGCTCAGCAGGTGGATCGCCGGCAGGTAGGGCTTGCTCTGGATCCCGTGCTCGCCGAGCGCCCGCACCGTATCGTCGCGGTCGAGCCCGCGCGGGAGCTGCACCACGAACACGAACCAGCCCCGCCGTTCTGCACCCGTGTCCAGGCACGGAAGCTCGAGCCCCGCCACCTCGCCCAGCGCCTCCCGGTAGAGCTCGGCGACGCGGGCGCGCGCGGTCAGCATCGAGTCCAGACGATCCAATTGCGCCAGCCCGATCGCGCAGGCGATCTCCGAGAGGCGATAGTTGAAGCCGAGCCGGTCGTGGTCGAGCCAGCCCATGTCCGGCGCCCGTCCCTGGTTGCGCTCGGAGTCGATCCGCTCCTTGACCGCGGGGTCCGCGACCGTGACGATCCCCCCCTCGCCGGTGGTCAGCTGCTTGTTGGCGTAGAAGCCGAACACCGCCGGATGGCCGCGGCCGCCCACGGCCACGCCGTCGGCGTGGACCGCACCGAGCGCTTCGCACGCGTCCTCGACGATCGGCAGGCGCAGCCGCTCGAATGCGGGCAGATCGGCCGGATAGCCGAAGATGTGGACGGGCAGCAGCGCGGCGGTCCGGTCCGTGACCGCAGCCGCGGCGGCATCGGGATCGAGGTTGAGCGTGACCGGGTCGATGTCGGCGAACACGGGTCGCGCGCGCTCGTACAGCACCGCGTTGGCGCTGGCCACGAATGAGAACGGGCTCGTGACGACCTCGTCACCGCCGCTCACCCCGGTGGCGCGCAGCGCGAGATGAAGTCCGGCCGTCCCGCTCGAGACGGCGCTGGCGTGGCGGGCGCCGAGTCGTGCGGCGAACGCGCGCTCGAAATCCCCCAGCAGCGGCCCGAGCGAAAGCCGGCCGGAGCGCAGAACGGCCAGCACGCGCTCCTCCTCCTCGCTGCCGATAAACGGCTGGGCGAGCGGAACCTGCTCCAGATCGGCTTCGATCACGCGCCCGGCGCGGGGGTCGTCTCGCTGCGCACCAGAGGGGGACTGACCTGCATGCCGTATTCGAGCGAGTCCACGAGCGCCTCCCACGAGGCCTCGATCACGTTCTCCGAGACGCCGATCGAGCCCCACACGCGGTCGCCGTCGGAGACGTCGAGCAGGACCCTGGTGACGGCGTCGGTCCCCTTGGTCTCGTCGAGGATCCTCACCTTGAAGTTGACCAGCTCGATGTCGCGCAGATGCGGGTGGATCTCCACCAGCGCCTCGCGCAGCGCCCGGTCGAGCGCGTTGACGGGGCCGTTGCCCTCGGCGGTTCGCACATACCGCTCGCCGTCGAGGTCAGGCGGGGTGGGCGGGATCCATATCTTTATCGTGGCCTCGGTCTCGACCCGGCCAGTGGCGCGCTTCTCGACGATCACCCGCCAGGACTCCAGGAGAAACAGCGGCTCGTACCCGCCCGTCTGCTTGCGCAGCAACAGCTCGAACGACCCGTCGGCCGCCTCGTAGTGATAGCCGCGGTGCTCGAGCGCCTTGACCCGCTCCACCACCTGCGCCGCGGCGGCGTCATCGAGCTCGATTCCCAATTGCTTAGCGCGCGCCTGGACCGTCCCCTTGCCCGAGAGCTCGGAGATCAGCATCTCGCGGCGGTTACCGACGATCTCGGGCTCAACGTGCTCGAAGGTCGCGGGGTCGGCGGCTACCGCCGCGACGTGCAGGCCGCCCTTGTGGGCGAATGCGTTGCGCCCGACGTAGGGCGAATCGGGGTCGGGCGTGAAGTTGAGCAGCTCGGCGAGGTAGTTCGCGGTCGGCGTCAGCTGCGCGAGCTGGGCTTCGGTCAGGCACTCGTGGCCGAGCTTGCACTGCAGATTGGGGATGACCGCGATCAGGTTCGCGTTGCCGCAGCGCTCGCCGTAGCCGTTGATCGTGCCCTGGACGTGGCGCGCACCCCGCTGCACCGCGGTGAGCGATCCCGCCACGCCACACCCGACGTCGTCGTGGCAGTGGATCCCGATCCGTACGCCGGCCGCCGCGACGCCGGCGACGACGTCGCCCATCGCGGCGCCGATCCGATCGGGGAGCGTGCCGCCGTTGGTGTCACAGCAGACGACCGTCTCGGCACCCGCCTCGGCCGCGGCGAGCAGGCAGCGCAAGGCGTAGTCGCGGTCATCGAGATAGCCGTCGAAGAAGTGCTCGGCGTCGTAGATCACCCGCTTGCCCTCGCCGACCAGGAACGCGATCGACTCGGCGATCATCCGCACGTTCTCCTCACGGTCGACCTTGACCACTTTCTCGAGGTGCAGCGCCCAGGTCTTGCCGACCAGCGTGCAGACCGGCGCGAAGCACTCGGCGAGCACGCGCAGCGCCGGGTCGGCGTCGGCGCTCATGCCCCGCCGGCGGGTCATCCCGAACGCGGCGATCTCGGCACTCTGAAACGTCTCAGAACCGAGCAACTGAAACAACTCGAGCTCCTTGGGGTTCGAACCCGGGAAGCCGGCTTCGATCAGCCCGATCCCGAGCTCGTCGAGCCGGTGCGCGACGCGCAGCTTCTCCCCCGCCGACAGCGACATCCCCTCGCCCTGCATGCCGTCCCGCAGGGTGGTGTCATACAGCTCGATCTGGCTCATCCGGCCGCCGGCCCGGCCATCGGGGCGGCGTGGCCGGACGGCACCTGCACCACGTCGAGCCACTGCGTGTAGCGGGGGTCACGGCCGTGCAGGGCGTCGTCGAACACGCGCTGGAGCTCGCGAGTGACTGGCCCCCGCCCACCCCCCGCGCCTTCGTGCTGACCGATCGCGTGGTCGTCGATCTCGCGCACGGGCACCAGCTCGGCGGCGGTGCCGGACAGGAATACCTCTTCTGACAGGTACAGCTCGGCGCGCGCCAGGTCACGCTCCACGACCTCGTACCCGAGGTCACCAGCGATCGTGATGATCGATTTGCGGCAGATTCCGTCGAGGATCCCGGCCGTCTGCGGCGGGGTGATGATCTTCCCGTCGCGAACGGCGTAGATGTTCTCGCCCGAGCCCTCGCAGACGAAGCCGCGCGAGTCGAGCAGGATCGCTTCCTGGTAGCCCGCCTTGGAGGCCTCTATCTTCGCCAGCACGCTGTTGAGGTACTGCCCGCTGGCCTTGGAGTGCGGGATCAGCGAGTCCCCCGAGATGCGCCGCCAGCTCGCGACCTTGGCCCGGATCCCGGCGGCCTTGGAGTCCTCCCCGAGGTACGCGCCCCAGGGCCACGCCGCGATCGAAACCGAGACCTCGCAGTCGAGCGGATAGAGGCCCATTTGCCCGTAGCCGCGGTAGACGATCGGCCGGACGTAGCACTCGCGCAGCTCATTGGCCGCGATCAGCTCGTGGGTCGCCGCACGCAGCTCCTCGAGCGTGTAGGGAACCGGCATGTAGTAGAGCTCGGCCGACTTCAGCAGACGGTGAAGATGATCGTGATGGCGGAAGATCGCCGTGCCTCGCGGCGTCTCGTAGGCGCGCTCACCCTCGAACACGCCGGTTCCATAGTGGAGCCCGTGCGTCAGTACGTGGATCTTGGCGTCCTCCCAGGCAACCAGCTCTCCGTTGTGCCAGATGAGGTCGGCTTGTTCCACGAACGCTCCTTAGACGAGTTGGAGGACTCCCTGGGTGGCCTGCGCGGTCGTCGCATCGCCCCCCAGGTCCGGCGTGCGCAGCCCGTCGGCCAGCGCACGGTCGACAGCCGATTCTACCGCTGCCGCCTCGTCCTCCATGCCAAATCCGTGGCGTAGCATCATCGCGGTCGAGAGGAACATCGCCAGCGGGTTGGCCACCTCCGTACCGGCGATGTCCGGCGCCGACCCGTGGACGGGCTCGAACACCCCGGGGCCGTCGTCGCCGAGCGAGGCGCTCGGCAGCATCCCGAGCGATCCGGTCAGCATCGCCGCCTCGTCGGAGAGGATGTCACCGAACAGGTTCTCGGTCAGGATCACGTCGAAGTGGCGCGGGGCGGTGACGAGCTTCATCGCCGCGTTGTCGACCAGCAGGTGCTCGAGCTCGATGTTCGGGAACTCGGCGCTGTGCACGTCACGGACAACCTCGCGCCACAGACGGCTGGTCTCGAGCACGTTGGCCTTATCGACACTCGTCACCCGCGAGCGGGCCGCCCCGAATCCCACCCGCGCGATCCGCTCGATCTCCGCGCGCGTGTACGCGCAGTTGTCAGACGCCGAGTCCTCGGTGCGCGTCTTGGCGCCGAAGTAGATCCCGCCGGTCAGCTCGCGCACGACGAGCAGGTCGGTGCGCTCGATCACCTCGCGCTTGAGCGGGCTGGCGTCGTATAGAGCCGGGACCGGCTTTACCGGCCGCAGGTTCGCAAACAGCCCCAGCCCCTTGCGCAGCCCGAGCAGCCCCTGCTCGGGGCGGGGCTTGTCGGGGTCAGTGGTGTCCCACTTCGGTCCGCCGACGGCGGCCAGGAGGATCGCGTCGGCGGCCCGGCACGCGGCGAGCGTCTCGTCTGTGAGCGCAGCCCCGTGCGCGTCGATCGACGCCCCGCCGAAGGCGTGCTCCTCGAATGCGAATGCTCCGGGAGCGAGCGCGTCCAGCAGCTGCACCGCCGGAGCGATGATCTCCGGTCCGATGCCGTCACCGGGGAGCAGGACGATTCGGTGGGCCATGGCGGGCGCGGACGCTAGCTGATCGGTGATCAGCCCCGTCGAGCGCTCATGTTGAGCCGCACGTAGCCGAGCACCAGCGGCTCGTCGAGGCACTCCATCACCCGGTCGACGAACGGCGCGCGGAGCTTCTGCGGGAGCGGATCGAGATGGCGGACCAGGCAGACCGTCTCGACGAAGCTGCGCGGCTCGGCCAGCTCCGTCGGGCGGTCCTCGAGCCAGCACGAGACGTCCTCGAATCCGGCCCGTCGCAGCCGTTCGGCCGTCTCCTCGGCGGTCGCGTAGTTCCAGGGCCGCCGCCAGTCGGCGAAGTAGGGCGCGAACGGCTCCTGCCCCGCGACCGCATCCGCCGTGTCTCGGAAAGCGTCGATGTTGCCGCGTCCGCCGCACTGGGCGACCAGGCGACCGCCGGGCTTCAGGTTGCGGTGAAGCGCGGCAAACAGCGCGTCGTGGTCGGAGATCCAGTGAAAGGTGGCGTTTGAGAACGCGACGTCGACGGGCTCGGGCAGCGCGAGCTCGGTCAGCTCCTGGCAGAGGACGATCGCGCGCTCGCCCAGCGCCTCCTGGGCGTGCTTGACCATCGACGGCGCGGCATCGACGGCGTAAACGCTCCCGCGCGGGACGCGGTCCACCAGCTCGGCGGTGATCTTCCCCGAGCCGCAGCCGGCGTCGAGTACGACTTCGCCGCCGGCCAGCTCGGTCCGCTGCAGCTGCTCGGCGGCCCACGCCTGCTGGGGGCCCGAGACCCGATCGTAGGTCGCGGCGTCCCAGTCGCGCGTGCTCATGCCGGGAGGCTCACAGCGTGGTCGTCACTGGTCCGGTGCGCTCCCGCTCGCGCTCGTAGGCCTCGATCCCGTCGCTGTCCTCGGCGAGCGTGACCGCGATGTCGTCGAGACCGCTCAGGAGCCTGTGCTTGATTTCGGGGTCGATCTCGAAGCTCGCGCTGCCGACCCAGCCGTCCGGGTTCCGGGTTTGCCAGCGGACCTCTTGCGCGGCCAGGTCGACCTGCGCTTCGCCGGCCTGCGCGACTGCCGCGCATTCCTCCGCCGTGAGCTGAACGGGCAGCAGACCGATCTTGGTGCAGTTGGAGCGGAATATGTCCGCGAAGCTCGGGGCGATGACGGCCTGAAAGCCGTAGTCCTCCAACGCCCACGCGGCGTGCTCCCGGCTCGAGCCGCAGCCGAAGTTCCGGCCGCCTACGAGGATCGGGTTCGGGGGCAGGTGCCAACCCGGGTCCTTGGCCCAGTCGAAGAACAAATATTGCCCGAACCCGGTCCGCGCGATGCGCTTGAGGAACTGCTTGGGGATGATCTGGTCAGTGTCGACGTCGTCGCGGTCAAGGACGCTGACCGATCCGGTGATCGTCTCGATCGCTCTCATGTGCGCGTGCCCTCCCACTCTCGGATGTCGACGAAGCGTCCTTCGACCGCCGCCGCGGCGGCCATCTGGGGCGATACCAGGTGTGAGCGGGATCCGCGCCCCTGGCGACCCTCGAAGTTGCGATTCGAGGTCGATGCGACGCGCTCGCCCGGCGCCGCGACGTCGGGGTTCATCCCCAGGCACATCGAGCAGCCGGCGCCGCGCCAATCGAAGCCCGCGCGTCTGAAGACCTCGTCGAGACCTTCGCGCTCGGCCTGCTGCTTGACCAGCTGGGAGCCGGGTACGACCATCGCGTAGACGTCCGCGGCGACCCTCCGCCCATCGACCACCGCGGCGGCGGCCCGAAGATCGCCGATGCGCGAGTTCGTACACGATCCGATGAACACGCGATCGAGCTTGATCTCCTCGATTGGCGTTCCCGGCGCAAGGCCCATGTAGTCCAACGCGCGGGCGTCCCCCTCGGTGGAGGGCTCGGGCACCGACTCGGTGACCCCGACGACCATTCCCGGCGTCGTGCCCCACGTGACCATCGGGCTAACCGCGGCGGCGTCGACGGCGATCTCGCGATCGAACGCGGCGCGCTCGTCGGTCTTCAGGGAGCGCCACTCATTGGGGATCTCAGCCGGAGCGCCCGGTCGGTCGCTGACCCATTCGAACGTGGTGTCGTCGGGGGCGATCATCCCCGCGCGCCCGCCGCCCTCGATCGTCATGTTGCAGACCGTCATCCGACCCTCCATGTCCAGCGATTCGATCGCCGGGCCGGCGAACTCGACCGCGTGCCCGACTGCGCCGGCGACCCCGATCTGTCCGATCGTCGCCAGAATCAGGTCCTTGGCCGTGACCCCGAAACCGAGCTCGCCCTGGTAGCGAATCCGCATCGAGCGGGGCTTTGACTGCACCAGGCACTGGGTGGCGAGCACGTGCTCCACCTCGCTCGTGCCGATCCCGAACGCGAGCGCGCCGAAAGCGCCGTGGGTGGCGGTGTGCGAATCTCCGCAGACGATCGTCATCCCGGGCTGCGTGACGCCGAGCTCGGGGCCGATCACGTGCACGATCCCCTGGTGCTCGGAGCCGAGCGAGTAGATCGGGATCCCGAACTCCTCGCAGTTTCGCTCGAGCGTCTGGACCTGCACCCGGGACAGCTCGTCGCGGATCTGGGCGGCCACGTTGGTTCCGTCGGTGGGCACGTTGTGATCCACCGTCGCCAGCGTTCGGTCGGGCCTGCGCACCTTGCGTCCGGCGAGCCGGAGGCCCTCGAACGCCTGCGGGCTCGTGACCTCGTGCACGAGATGCAGATCGATGTAGAGCAGGCTTTGGGATACCTCGTGGGCCTCCCAGATCTTGTCGAACAGGCTCTGGGGCATCGGGCTTGTCAGCTCCTTCGCAGGCCGGCGCTCACGACCGCGAGCAGGACGGCCGGCTGATCTCCGGGGTTCTCGAAATGGTGGGGCAGGTCGGCATCGAAGGTCACGCAGTCGCCGGTTCTCAGCTCGTGGAGCGCGCCGTCGCAGCGCAGTACTACGGTCCCCGACTCGACCAGAGCCGTCTCGCGGCTGCCCGGCTCGTGCATCGGCGGGTCGCCGGGTCCGCCGGTGACGGCGCCGGCGGCGAGCGCATGGCGCGAGAGCTCGGCCCGCTGGCCGGGCAGCGGCGGCGTCAGAATCTCGTAGCTGTGCCCCTTGGCACCGCGCGGACCCGTGCGCCGCTCGCGGTCACGGACGATCGTGACCGCTCCGTCCTCGTCGAGCCGCAGCAGCTGCGAGAGCCGCAGCTCGAGTCCGTGCGCGATCCGAGTCGCCACCTGGAGCGTCGGGCTGGTCTCGCCGCGCTCGACTTGAGAGAGCATCGGCGCGCTGACC
>JBPCQU010000138.1:0-7171 GCA_050997795.1 Solirubrobacteraceae bacterium
CGGCTGCTGGCGATGGTGTTCCTGGTCGCGGCCGTGACTACCGCGGTGCTGAGCCTCGACGCGACGATCGTGCTGCTCACCCCGATCGTGTTCGCGACCGCCGCACGGCTGCGCGCGAGCCCGCGGCCGCACGTGTACGCCTGCTCACACCTGGCCAACAGCGCTTCGCTGCTGCTGCCGGTCTCCAACCTGACGAACCTGCTCGCGTTCCAGGCCAGTGGTCTGCCGTTCGCTCGCTTTGGGGAGCTGATGGTGTTCCCGTGGCTGGCCGCGATCGCAATCGAATGGGTGGTGCTGCGCCGAGCGTTCGCGGGTGAGCTCGATGGCGCCGCCCGGGCCGTCGAGCCGGGCGAGCGACCGCGGTTGCCGAAGCTCGCGCTCGGGGTAGTGGCGGCGACGCTGGTGGGCTTCGCGGTCAGCTCCCTGCTGGGGATCGCCCCGGTGTGGATCGCGACGGCCGGCGCGGCGGCGCTCGTGCTCCGTCACCGGCCGGCCCCCGCGGAGCTCGTCGCGGCGGCCGAGCCGACCTTCCTCGTGTTCGTGCTCGGCCTCGGCGTCGTGGTTGCAGCGGCGAGCGAGCACGGGTTGTCGAGCGCGGTCGCGGTGCTGCTGCCGCACGGCGTCGACCTGGGGTCACTGCTGGTCATCGCCGTGCTCAGCGCTGTCCTCGCCAACCTGCTGAACAACCTTCCCGCGACGCTGATCATCGTGCCGGTCGTCGCCGCCAGCGGCAGCGGGGCGGTGCTGGCCATGCTGGTCGGCGTCAACGTCGGCCCCAACCTGACCTACGTGGGCTCGCTGGCGACGCTGCTCTGGCGCCGCGTGATGCACGCACACGAGGAACAGGTGCAGGTTGGGGAGTTTCTCCGCCTGGGCGCGCTCACCGTCCCGGCTACGCTACTGGCGTCCACGGGCGCGTTGTGGTTGGCTCTGCAGTTGCTCTGATGCGCGCGCTCGTCTGGATCGCGGAGAACACCTGGGAGGCCTGCGTCGAGGGCGCCCGTGCGCTGCTGCCGCCGGAGGCCGCCGTAACGCTCCTCCACGTAGCGCCGAGCGATGTGGAGGAGCTGGCGGCTTCGGGTCACGGCGCGCTGCTCGGGCGCCACCCGCGCCACGGTGCGCAGCCACCCGTGCGCGCGATCGCGCAGCAGGAGGCCGAGGGTCTGCTCCAGACCGCTCGCGAGCGCCTCGGCCGAGACGCGGAGCTGCTGTCGCTGCGCGGGCGGGTCGAGCGCGAGGTCGTCACGGCCGCGGCGGGCGCGGACCTGCTCGTGCTCGCGCGCGACGGGGAGCATCGTCCGGGGCCCAAGAGCCTGGGTCGCTGGAGCCGTTTCGTGACCGACCATGCTCCGTGTCCGGTGCTGCTGGTGTGGGCTCCCGGCCCGCGCGCCAGACCGACAGCGCCAGCAGGGCCACCGCCGCCACCGGCAGGATCCACCAGGCGGCGACGCTAGAGCCGGCCACGAGCGCGGTGAGCGCGAGGGCGAGGACGACGCCGGCGGCGATCAGCCAGTCGTCGCCGACGACGAAGTCCCAGGCAAAGCGCAGCAGCGACTCGATCCGCCTCACGCGTGCACCGCCGCGAGCGCCTCATCCGGCGCCGGGGTCGGCGGCCGGCGTCGCAGGGCCCCCACCATCGCGAGCGCGAGCACGAGCGTGACCGGGATGATCGCCAACAGCGCACCGTCCCCCGCCGGCCAGTGCCCGCCCGCTCCCTCGGTTCCCCAGAACATCCCGAACGAGGTCAGCATCACGCCGACGCCGAACTTCATCGCGTTCTCGGGCACCCGCGCGAGCGGGGCGTGAACGGCCACGCCGGCGAGCACCACGAGCGCCACCGCCACGCCCGCCGCGCCGGCCGCGAGCCCGACCCGGTGCTGGTTGGCGCCGAAGGTGAGGACGATGAACACGACCTCGAGGCCCTCGAGGAACACGCCCTTGAAGGCGATCGTGAACGAGTATCCGTCAAAGCCGTCCGCGAACGTGCCGGCGCTGCGGGCGGCGGCGCGCTGCGCTTCGAACGCGGCGCTCTCGTCGTGCAGCGCTTTCAGCCCCGCGGCCCGGAGGATCGCCTTGCGCAGCCACTGCAGGCCGAAGACGAGCAGCAGACCGCCGACGGCCAGCCTCAGCGCGTTGATCGGCAGCGAGGTCAGCGCCGGTCCGAGCGCCGCGGTGACCGCCGCCAGCAGTGCGACTGCCGCGCCGACGCCGGTGAACGCCGAGCGCCAGCTACGGGTGACGCCGACGGCGAGCACGATCGTCAGCGCCTCCACCGCCTCGACCGCGCAGGCCAGAAAGACCGAGACGGCGAGTCCGAGCTCCGAGCCGCTCATACGACTACGGCGCTCGCCGTCACGCGGTCTGCACGCTCGCCGAGGCGCCGAGCCCCAGCTCGTCGATCGCCCGCTCGCGCAGCTTGAACTTCTGCACCTTGCCGGTGACGGTCATCGGGAACTCGTCGACGAGCTTGAAGTAGCGCGGGATCTTGTAGTGGGCGATCTTGCCGCGGCAGAACTCGCGCAGCTCCTCGGGCTCCGGCCGGGACCCCCCGCGCGGGATCACCCACGCCATCAGCTCCTCGCCGTAGCGCTCGTCGGGGACCCCGACCACCTGGACGTCAGCCACATCGGGATGCGAGAACAGGAACTCCTCGACCTCCCTCGGATAAACATTCTCGCCGCCACGGATCACCATGTCCTTGATCCGCCCGACGATGTTGACGTAGCCCTCGCTGTCCATCGTCGCCAGGTCGCCGGTGTGCATCCATCTCTCGCCGTCAATCACCTCGGCGGTGCGCTCTGGGTCGTTCCAGTAGCCGCTCATGACACTGTAGCCGCGGGTGCAGAGCTCGCCGCTCTCGCCGCGCGCGATCGTCTCCCCGCTGTCGGGGTCGACGATCTTGACCTCGATGTGCGGATGCACCCGGCCGACGGTCCCGACCCGCTTCTCGAGCAGATCGTCGACCGCGGTCTGGGTCGACACCGGAGACGTCTCGGTCATCCCGTAGCAGATCGCCACTTCTGTCATGTGCATGCGATCGATCACCCGCTTCATCACCTCCACCGGGCACGGCGAGCCGGCCATGATTCCGGTGCGCAGCGACTCGAGGCGAAAATCGCCAAAGCGCGGATGATCGAGCTGGGCGATGAACATCGTCGGGACCCCGTAGAGCGCGGTGCAGCGCTCGGCCGCCACCGCTGCAAGCGTCGCCTCGGGCTCGAACGCCGGCGCCGGGATCACGATCGCCGCCCCGTGGGTGGTGCACGCCAGGTTGCCCAGCACCATCCCGAAACAGTGGTAGAACGGCACCGGGATGCAGACCCGGTCCTGCTCTGAGTAGCGGCAGCCCTCCCCGATGAAGAACCCGTTGTTGAGGATGTTTCGGTGGGTCAGGGTGGCGCCCTTGGGAAAGCCGGTCGTGCCGCTCGTGTACTGGATGTTGATCGGGTCCTCGGGCGTGAGCTCGGCGCTGCGCGCCCGGAGCTCACCCTCCCCAACGTCAGCCCCGCCGGCCAGCAGTTGCTCCCAGTCCTCGCCGTCCAGGAACACCACCCGCTCGAGCTCCGGGAGGGTCCCCCTCGCCTCCCCCACCATCGCTCGGTAATCCGAGGTCTTGAACTGCGGCGCGGCGATCAGCAACCGGCAGCCAGACTGGTGCAGCGCGTACTCGAGCTCCGAGGTCCGGTAGGCCGGGTTGATGTTGACCAGGATCACGCCGACCTTTGCGGTCGCGTACTGCACCAGCACCCACTCGGCGCAGTTGGGGCTCCAGATGCCGACCCGGTCACCGCGCTGAAGGCCGGCCGCGATCAGCCCGCGCGCGAGCCCGTCGACGGCTGCGCCCAGCTCGGCGTAAGTGAACCGGAGCTCCTGCGCGCGCGACACGAGCGCTTCCCGCTCTCCGAACCGCTCCACGGTCCGGTCTAGGTTTGCCCCGATCGTCTCCTCGAGCAGCGGTCCAGACCTCGTCCCGCGCGCGAGAGACAGAGCCTTGTTGGTCCCCTCTAAACCAGCTTCCACGCCGTCTCCGTCAGCTCGACTGCGAGCGAAAGTCTACGCGTGTCACGCGCCCACAGTGATCCGGTGCGTCGCCGCCCCCGTAGAAGCAGCTGTACCCGGACGCACGCAGCCGGGCTTATCCAGAAGGAGACTCGATGACCGAATCCATCACCACCGAGGGCGGCCAGCCCGCCGACGGCGTGGTCGAGCGGCTCGCTCGTGACGACCTCGAGCGCAAGAAGTTCCTCAAGATGGCGGGCAAGCGCATGGGCGCAGGCGCGGCCGCGACCGGCCTCGCAGCCTTCATCGCCGCATGCGGCAGCTCGAGCTCGTCGAGCTCGGCTCCGAGCAGCTCGGCCTCCTCGTCGACGGCCGCCGGGAGCTCCAGCTCCAGCTCCAGCAGCGCGAGCTCTGGCGATCTGGCGATCGTCAACTACGCGCTCACGCTCGAGTACCTGGAAGCGCAGTTCTACGCGAAGGTCGGCAAGAGCGGCCTGTTCCACGGTAAGACTCTCTCGGTACTGAAGTCGTTCGGCGCCGAGGAGGCCCAGCACGTCGTGGCGCTGCACAAGGTCGCGATGAGCATGGGCACGCCGGCGACGGAGCCGAAGGGCAAGTTCCCGCTCAAGAGCGCTGCGTCGGTGACCAAGCTCGCCGCGGCGGTCGAGAACCTCGGCGCGTCCGCCTACCTTGGCCAGGCCGGGAACATCCAGAGCAAGGAGATCCTCGCCGCGGCGCTGGCGATCCACACGGTCGAGGCTCGCCACGCGGCGACGCTCAACACCCTGCTCAAGAAGTCGCCTACGCCCGACGGCGCGTTTGCCAAGCCGATGACGATGGCGCAGGTTCTGGCGGTCGTCAAGCCGTTCATCGCCTAGTCCCGACCTGAACTGCAAGAGAGGAAACACACGAGATGACAACTGATCTGGCCAGCCCCGAGCTGGGCGCCGTGGAGGTCCACGGTATGAACCGCGCGAGCTTCATCCTGCGCGGAGCAATCACCGCGGGCGCCGTGTACGGCGCCGCTGCGGTGGGTCCCTACGTGAGCAACGCGTTCGCCGCCGGCGGGGATGTAGACATCCTCAACTTCGCCCTGACGCTCGAGTACCTAGAGACTGACTTCTACAAGGTCAAGGGCAAGGCGGTGGGCCTCAGCGGTGAGGCGCAGGCGCTCGCGAAGCTGCTCGGCGACCAGGAGGCCGAGCACGTGGCGGCGCTGACGAAGGCGATCAGCGGCGCGGGCGGCACGCCGGTCAAGAAGCCGAAGTTCGTCTTCCCGGTCACCAACCAGGCGTCGTTCCTCAAGCTCGCCTACGTGCTCGAGAACACCGGCGTCGGCGCTTACAACGGCGCCGGGCCGTCGCTGATGAACAAGCAGTACCTAGCGGCGGCCGGCTCGATCGTCCAGGTCGAGGCGCGTCACGCCGCGGCGATCGCGCTGCTGACGGGCTCGAAGATCACGCCCACCGGCGCGTTCGACAAGCCGCTCACCAAGGCCGCGGTGCTCAAGGCAGCCGGGCCGCTGATCAAAAAGTAGGACCCCGGTCCAGCGACGTGACGGTGCGGCCCGCGAGACTCCTCCTCCTCCGCGGGCCGCGCCTTCACACCGTCCCGGCTCCGATCGAGTTCAATTGAGCTGACGCCCGTGTTCAGAGCACACAAGAGCTTTCGCCAGTCCCGCCCCGACCTGCTGACCCTCGCTGACGAGGATCTGATGCAGCTCGTCCACGACGGAGACGCGAAGGCCTTCGAGGTGATCTTCGATCGGCACGCGGACGCCTCGTTCTCGCTGGCCTACCGCATGTGCGGGCGGCGAGCGACGGCTGAGGACGTCGTTCAGGACGCCTTCATCTCGGTCTGGCGCAGCGGCGCCAGATACGACCGCGCGCGCGGGAGCGTGCGGTCGTGGGTGCTGAGCGTGGTCCACAACCGAGCGATCGACGCATTCCGGCGCGAGACGGTGCGGACAAGCCGCGACGTCAGCGACGAAGGGATCACCGAGCGGATGCCTGCCGCCGAGCGGACCGATATCGAGGTCGAGCGCCGCGACGAGGCTGCACACGTCCGGGGCGCGCTCGAGGAGCTACCCGCCGACCAGCGCCAGGTGATCGAGCTGGCCTACTTCGGGGGGTTCAGCCACAGTCAGATCGCGGAGATGCTCAAGCTCCCCGCGGGCACCGTCAAGGGACGGATGCGCCTCGGGCTGACCAAGATGCGAATCGCGCTCGGCGACCCGGCGGCCGTGCTATGAACGGAGTGAAGCCATGAACGGGACCGACACCCAATCCAATCCGCGCCCCTGCGGCGATGACGTCGCGGCCTACGCGCTGGGTGCGCTAGACCCGGCCGAGGCGGAAGCGTTTCGCACCCATCTGGAGACGTGCGCCGTCTGCCGGGACGAGCTGGCAGCGTTTCAGCACGTGGTCGACGTACTGCCGCTCAGCACCACCCGGCAACGGGCGCCCCGGGCTCTTCGCCGCCGGGTGCTCGGCTCGATGCAGCGCGAGCCAGAGCTCGAGCTGGGCGGCGAGCGCCGCGAGCGCCGAGGGCGGGCCCGGCCGCTGCTTGGGAGGCTCGCTTCGGCGCGGCCCGCGCTCGCGCTCGGCGCGGCCGTCGCGGTCGCTGCGCTCGTGGTCGGGGGGATCGAGCTGGGCAACTCGGGCACGGTCAAGACACGCGTCTACGCGGCGCACGTGACCGGCTCCGGTAGCGCCCACATAACTTTGACTGGGGGCCACGCCGAGCTGATCGTCCACCACCTCACCCCGCCGCCAGCGGGCAAGATCTACGAGGTCTGGCTGGGGCGCCCGCACCGCGCGCCACAGCCAACCAGCGCGCTGTTCAGCGTCACCGCGAGCGGCGACGGCGACGTCGAAGTCCCGGGCAACCTAGGCGGGGTCAATCTCGTGATGGTGACGCCGGAGCCGGCCGGCGGCAGCCGCGTGCCGACCGGCGCGCCGGTCATTCAGGCTCCGCTGAGCTGAGCGCCCTCGGGTACGCACGAGAGGCGCCCCGGAACACAGTTGGGACGCGTTCCGCGCCCGCCGCTGATCCGAACCGGCCCCGCAGCCGTAGAACCCCACAGCCTGCGAAATCAATCGATCGGAGATCGAATGCTCGGACTCGACAACCCACTTCACATCGCCTTCGTACTCGTCCTGCTGCTGCTCGT
>JBPCQU010000152.1:0-3056 GCA_050997795.1 Solirubrobacteraceae bacterium
GAGCGCGGGCCGGAGCCGGTCCTGGCCACCACCTCGCCAAGCGAGCCTTCGGCCTTCGCGCGGGTCCTGCTCCTGCCCGCCGCCTACGCCGGGCAGCGCACGATCCACTACGTCGATCCCGCCGATGCCGACAAGCCCAAGACCCAGACGGCGACCGTCTTCTGCGAGGCGCCGGTGGTGCGCCGGTGACGCGCCGCGGGGGCCAGATCCTCATCGACCAGCTCGTGATTCACGGCGCCGCGCTCGCCTTCGGGGTCCCCGGCGAGAGCTACCTGGCCGTCCTCGATGCCCTGCACGACGCGCCGCTGCGATTTATCGCCACCCGCCACGAGGCGGGGGCCGCGAACATGGCCGAGGCCTACGGCAAGCTCACCGGCCAACCGGGGATCTGCCTGGTCACACGGGGGCCGGGAGCCACCCACGCCAGCGTCGGTGTACACACCGCGGCCCAGGACTCTACGCCGATGATCCTGCTCGTGGGGCAGGTGGCACGAGGCACGAGCGGACGGGAGTCCTTTCAGGAGCTCGACTACCGACAGGTCTTCGGCCCGATCGCCAAGTGGGCCACGCAGGTCGACGAGGCCGCCCGCCTGCCCGAGGTGATCGCCCGGGCCTTCTCGGTCGCGTGCTCGGGACGGCCGGGTCCGGTGGTGGTGGCGCTGCCGGAGGACATGCTGAGCGATTCGGCCGACGTGCCCGACGCGGTACGTGTCGAGACGGCCTCGGCCTCAGCCGGAGCGGGCGAGCTGACGCGCCTGGCCGAGATACTCAAAGCGGCGCGACGGCCGTTGGCGGTCGTCGGCGAGGGCGGCTGGACGGTGCAGGCCGCCAGCGACATCGTCGCCTTTGCCCGCGCGGCTCAGATCCCCGTCGCCGCTTCGTTTCGCTGCCAGGACTACCTGAACAACGAGGCCGAGGTGTACGCGGGACACGCGGGGATCGGCATGGCTCCGGCACTCGCGCGGCGGATCGCCGAGGCCGATGTGCTGCTGGCGATCGGCGGGAGGCTCGGGGACATTCCGTCCAGCGGATACAGCCTGCTTCAGATCCCCCGTCCCCGCCAGCGGCTGGTGCACGTGCATCCGGATCCCGACGAGCTCGGCGCCGTCTACCAGCCGGAGCTGGGCATGGTTTCCGGATTGCCCCAGTTCTTGGCCGCGGCCCGCGCTCGGGAGACCTGGCCGGGTGCCGCTGCTCGCGGCGAGATCGTGGCCCAGGCTCGCGCCGAGTACGAGGCCAACCTGCACCAGACGCGCCGGCTCCCGGGTGAGCTTCAGCTCGGCGAGGTGATGGCCGTCCTGCGTGACCGGCTGGGTCCGGAGGCGATCCTCACCTGCGGCGCGGGGAACTTCACCGTCTGGGCCCACCGCTATTACGTCTTCCGGCGCTATCCCAGCCAGCTGGCCCCGCGCAGCGGCTCGATGGGCTACGGCTTTCCCGCGGCGATCGCCGCCAAGGCGGTTGCCCCGGATCGCACGGTGGTCTGCCTGGCCGGAGACGGCGACTTTCTGATGACCGGACAGGAGCTGGCGACTGCGGTCCAGGAGGACCTGGCGGTGATCGTGCTCGTGGTCAACAACGGGATGTACGGGACGATCCGCATGCATCAGGAGCGCCACTATCCCGGGCGCGTCGTGGGCACGGGCCTGGTCAACCCCGACTTCGCCGCCTATGCCCGAGCCTTTGGGGCGTACGGCGCCGTGGTCCACCGCACTGACGAGTTCGCCGGCACCCTCGAGGAAGCGCTCGCCGCCGGGCGACCGGCGCTGATCGAGCTCCGGGTCGACCCCGAGGCGATCACCCCATGCCAGACGCTGACCGAGATCCGCGAGGCGGCGCAATGAGCCGGCGGGAGCTGCGCATCTCCGGGCTCCCGGAACCGATCAGCCACTACACCGACGTCGTGCTCGCCGGCGACCTGCTGTTCGTCTCCGGCGTCGTGCCGGTCGACGAGTCCGGCGCGCTGGTCGGCGGTGACGACGTCGTCGCCCAGGCCGAGCAGGTGTTCGGGCTCATCGGCCGGGTCCTGGCCGGCGCCGGGGGCGCCCCGGCGGACCGCTGAGCTTCTACATCGACGTGCTCAGCATGGAGCAGCTGCCCAGCCCGGACTTCGAGCACCGCGTCGATGGCTGCGCCTCGGCGCCCAGCAGCTGCACTTGTTCTTGCGCGAGACGCCCGCGCCCGAGTTCCACCACCTCGGCTTGGATGTCGACGACTTCGAGACCGCCTACGTGATGGCCCGAGAGCGCGGACTGCTCGACGACGACACGTTCGCGCCCACCGTCCGTGAGCTCAACGACGGCTCGGTGCAAATGTACCTGCGCGATCCCGCCGGCAACCTGGTCGAGATCGATTGGCCCGACGGCTAAGCGACCGCGGACGCCGGCGCGTGCGCGGGCCAAAGCGCGCTCGTCGCAGATCGTGATGACAGCGCGCAAATCCACGCTAGCGTGCAGGCGCTCGAGGGCGGCGCCGACCACCTCCTCGGCGCTCACTCTCGCCGCCGAGACCGCGGCGGCGACTTCGCCGGCGCCGGCGCCGGGGGCCGCGAAGTCGGTCACCGCGCCAGCACGGCCACCGCCTCGACCTCCAGCCGTGCGCCGGGCACGGCCAGGCGCGAGACCTCGACCAGCGTGCTGGCCGGGCGGGCCGAGCCGAAGAAGGCCTGGCGGACAGGGTTGATCAGGGGGCGATCGTCGATGTCGAGCAGGTAGACAGTGACCTTGACGATGTCCGCCGGGGCGCCCCCGGCGCCGGCCAGGACCCGGCCGATGAGCCCGAACACCTGCTCGGCCTGGCCGACGACGTCGTCACCGCCGACTAGCGCGCCGAACTCGTCGACCGGCACGACGCCGGAGATGAACAGCAGGTCGCCGGCGAGCACGGCGTCGGTGTAGTGGCTGATCGGTTCCGGGAACCCGGAGATGCGCAGCTCCCGCCGGCTCATTGCGCCGCCTCGCGGATCTCGGTCAGCGTCTGGCCTGGGGTGATCGCCTCGGGGTCGACCCGGAGCTCGATCAGCGCCGGTCGCCCGGGGGCGAGCGCTTCCTCGAGGG
>JBPCQU010000064.1:0-12230 GCA_050997795.1 Solirubrobacteraceae bacterium
TGAACGGGCCCAGCGCCGCGCTCCGCACCTCGATCCCACTCCTCGAGATCAGCTCCGCAGTCTCCTCGCGGGCGACCACGACGACGTCCTCGCCGGCTCGTGCGAGCGCGGCGGCGACGAGCCCGCCGACCCCTCCGGCACCAAGAACGGCGATCTTCGCCACCGCACCAAGGCTGCCAGAAGGCGCTCGGCTAGGGTGCGCCCCGTTGCGCTCCGACGCCGGCGCGGTCCACGGCGGAGATTCAACATCAGCCTCGGCGATTCGGTTACGGTGCCCCCAGGTAGAGCGACAACTGGAGGTACACGTGTCGAACATCATCGACATCGAGGGCGTAGGTCCGGCCTACGCGGAGAAGCTGACCGCCGCCGGTGTCCAGACGGTCGAGGCGCTGCTCGAGGCGGGGGCGACGCCCGGCGGGCGTAAGCGAGTCGCCGAGCAAGCGGGGATCTCGGATCATCTGATCCTGAAGTGGGTCAACCACGCCGATCTGTTTCGCATCAACGGCGTCGCGGGGGAGTACGCGGAGCTGCTCGAGGCCGCGGGCGTCGACACCGTGCCCGAGCTCGCCCAGCGCAACGCGCAACACCTGCAGGCCAAGATGGCCGACGTCAACGAGAGCACGCACCTGGTCCGTCGCGTGCCCACCGAGTCAGAGGTGGACAAGTGGGTGCACGAGGCCAAGAACCTTCCCCGCGGCGTCCAATACTGAGCGGCGCGCCCGGCCGATGCTCGGGCCTACCCGCCCGAGGCCAGCTGCGAGACGCTCGGGATCGCCTCGCTGATCGAGTGCCCCTTGGACGAGGCGGTGCTGCCGATCTGAGACAGCTTCGAGTTCACGCCTTGGATGTCGGACGGGTTCACGCCGCCGCTCGTCAAAGAGCTCTTGAGCGACTTGATCTTGTCCGCCGCCGCGGTCAAGGGTGAGAACAGCTCGCTCAATATCTTGCTGCTGCGCACGTCCTCGGCGGCGAGCTTGAGCTCGTGGTAGACGAACAGCGCGGCCGCTCCCGCCTTGATCAGCGCCAGCTTGTGCGCGAACGGGTGCTTGAGGTCACCGGCCTTGACGGGCTTGTAGATGAAGTGGTGAAAGGCGCCGAAGGCCAGCCCGGCGTGCAGCAGGAACTTCGTCTTGGCGAAGTGCGTAGTGCCACTGGTGGAGGACGCGGCCGTCGATCCGCCCCCGGCGCTAGAGCTCGAGCTCGAGCTGCCGCACCCCGCGAGGCCGAAAGCGGCGATGCATCCGGTCACGGTCAGTATCAGTGCGAGCTGTCGCATGGCCATCCCTCCTGGGACGCGTCGGGGCGGATCGGCAGCATAACCTCCGGCCGTACCCTTACGGCGTGACCTACTCGATCGTCGCACGTGACAGCGCCAGCGGTGAGCTGGGCGTCGCGGTCCAATCGCACTGGTTCTCGGTCGGCCCGATCGTTCCGTGGGCCCGGCCCGGGGTCGGCGCGGTCGCGACCCAGGCCAACGCCGAGCTCTCGTTCGGCCCGCGCGGGCTCGAGCTGCTGTCCGGCGGCCTCGACGCGCCGGCGGCTCTGGCCAGGATGCTGGCCGAGGATCCGGGCCGCGCCTCGCGCCAGGTGGCGATCGTCGATGCGCGCGGGGTGGTCGCCGCCCACACCGGCGAGAGCTGCATGCCGTTCGCCGGTGACTGCCAGGGCGAGGGCGTCTCCTGCCAGGCCAACATCATGGCCACCGAGCGCGTCTGGCCGGCGATGCTGCGCGCGTTCGAGAGCTCGGAGGGGCGCTCGCTCAAGCAGCGCCTGCTGGCGGCGCTCGACGCCGCCGAGGCGCAGGGCGGAGACCTCCGCGGCCGCCAGTCGGCGGCGATCCTCGTCGTTCCCGCGACGGGCAACCCGTGGGACGCCGTGATCTCGCTCCGGGTCGAGGATCACCCCGACCCGCTGCGCGAGCTGGCGAGGCTGGTCGCACTCCACGAGGCCTACACGAGCGCGGGTCTCGGAGACCAGCAGGTCGCGGCGGGCCGCCACGACGAGGCGGCGAGCCTCTACCAGCGCGCGTCAGAGCTCGCGCCCGAGTCGCACGAGCTCCGCTTCTGGGCCGGGATGGGCGCCGCCCAGGCCGGTGACATGGAGGCCGCCGTGGTCCATGTCCGTGCGGCGATCGCGGCCCACCCCGCGTGGCGCGAGCTGATTCCGCGGCTTCCCGTCGAGGTGGCGCCTGCGGCGTCTGCGGTGCTCGAGCGCCTCGACGCAGGCGACTGACGAGCAGCTGGCTTTAGACAAGCGGGTCGATCAGCACACCGGGATTCAAGGCCCCGGCGGGATCTACGGCCGCCTTTGCCCCCCGCAGCGCGGCCGCGAACGGGTCCGGCCGCTGGCCGTCATACCACTGGCGGTGGTCGCGTCCGACCGCGTGGTGGTGGGTGATCGTGCCGCCGCCGGCCAGCACCGCGTCGGCCGCGATCTCCTTGATCTGCGCCCACTGCTCGAGCTCGTGGCCGCGGCGGGCCGGAGCCAGGACGGTGTAGTAGGGCGCCGGCCCGTCGGGGTAGACGTGGGTGAAGCGGCACGTGACCGAGCCCGCGCCGCAGACCTCCCGGACCGCGGCGGTGGTCCGCTGCACGACGGTGCGGTGCAGTTCGGCAAAGCGGTCCCAGGTGATCGCGGTTTCGAAGGTCTCAGACAGCACCCCGACGGCGACGAACGTGTCGCGCAAATACGGCGCGCGCAGGAAGGCCTCGCGCCAGCTCGAGACCGAGTCCGGCTTCGAGTCCAGAAAGCCGCCCTGCTCGCGCCGCTCCCACCGGCCCCCGTGGTCAGCGCAGCACTGCAGCGCCAGCTCCATCCACGGCGCGGTCTCGTGCGTCGCGGACTCGAACCCGAGCACCAGTAGCGCGTGTGACCCGTCTCCGGCGCCGGTGAGCTTCGCTTCGCTGGGGTCGATCAGCCGACAGCCCGCGGGATGCAGCCCGGACTGGGACAGCGACCGCACGGCCTCGGCGCCGGCCGAGAAGTCGGCAAAGCGGACCCCGGCCGACGAGCGGAACGCGGGCCGCGGGCGCACCCGCAGCCAGGCTTCGGTGATCAAGCCGAGCGTCCCCTCGGAGCCGATCAGCAATCGGTCGGGTGACACGCCCGCGCCCGAGCCGGGCAGCCGCCGCGACTGCCAGACGCCGGCCGGCGTCACCGCGCGAACTGACTCGACCAGGTCGTCGATGTGGGTGTAGAGGGTCGCGAAATGGCCCCCGGCCCGCGTGGCGATCCAGCCTCCGAGGGTCGAGAATTGAAACGACTGGGGGAAATGGCGCAGGGTCAGCCCGTGCTCGTGCAGCTGCGCCTCGAGCACCGGTCCGGTCGCGCCGGCCTGGATTCGGGCCGCGAGCGAGACCGGGTCGACTTCGAGCACGCGATCAAGCGCCTTGAGATCGATCGTCACCACCCCCGTGACCCGATCGCGATCGACCCGCGGCTCGACGCCCCCGACGACGCTGGTCCCGCCCCCGAACGGGACCACCGCGGCGCCCGCGCCGAGCGCCCAGTCGAGCACGGCGCGCAGCTCGGCCTCGTCACGCGGGTGGGCGACGACGTCCGGGGGGTGGTCAAACTGGCCCCGGAAGGCGCGTACGACATCGCGGTAGGAGCGGCCGTAGGCGTGCAGCGCCCGCTCGTAGTCGTCGCTCGCGCAGATCGGAGCCAGCGACTCGGGCGCCCGCAGCCGCGGCGATGGGAGCGAGACGGCCGAGAGCGGGACCGGCCGCTCCGGCTCGGCAGACCCGAATCCAAGCTGCTCGGTGATGAAGGCCGCCGCGGCGCGCAGCTCCTCGTGCGACGGCTGCTCGTCCTCGTAGCCCCAGCCCCAGTGCTTCAGTCGCCGCGCCACGGGTTGCGAGCCTACTTGCACCGGCCCGGGTACCGTGTAGTGATGGCGGTCCAGGCAGGCATCCTCGCGCGCGGTCCGTGGCCGCCGTCGCGGATCGAGGTCGCGTGGCGTCGGGAGCCGTTCGCGCCGCCGGCGGACGTGATCGAGGAGGCCGACCGCGCGCTCGCCGTGCTGCGGGGGCGGGGGTCGCCGAGCCACGACGGGCTCGCCGGCAGGCTGCGCAGCTTCGAGGCCTCCGATGGCCGGCTATCGCTCGAATGCGAGCCCGCCCGCTGGGCGCTGCGGCTGCTTTCCAACGACGCAATGGGGAGCCTGTCGGCGCTGTGCGTCGTTCGGTCGGCCGACGGCGGGTGGCTGGCCGGGCGTCGCGCCGCGTGGCTGGCCACCTGGGCCGGCCGTTGGGCGCTCGGCGCCGCCGGCTCGGTGGAGGTGGACGAGAACCCCACTGAGACGCTGATCCGGGAGCTGCGCGAGGAGTGGTCAGTGGTACCCGAGCGGCTCACGGTCGAGGCACTCGTGGGGCTGCCCAATGGGATCGCGATGCTGGTCGGGATGGCCTGGCTGGCCGAGGGCGCGCAGGTCACGCCGGACTCCGAGCACGACGACTTCGCCTGGTGGCCCGCCGACGTGGAGCGATGGCCCGAGCATGCGGACGACCCGCTCCGGCGGACCGCCGCGCTGTTGCGCACAGCGGTGTGAGCGCGATCACCTTCCGCCGCCTCGAGGCGGTCTCGTTCTTTCATTCCAGCGTCTACCTGGCCCTGCTGGTGTGCGCGGTCTTGCTGGGCAACCCGGAGCCTGAGACGTTCATCCTGGGGCTCAGCCACGGGCTGCTCTGGATCGCGATGTCGTTGGTCTGCATCGACGCCGCGCGGAGGCACGTGATCCCGTTCTGGCTCGCGGTCACGGTGGCAGTGCTCGGCGGTCTGGGGCCGTTCGCAGGCTCGTTCGGTTTCGTGGTCGCCGACCGTAGACGGGCCGCGGATGCACCCTCGGGTACGCAGTAGAGTGCTTCGGAGTTCAATGGCGGTTGATACCAGCACTGTTCAGGTCCTCATGCCGGCCATGGGCGACTCCGTGGCCGAGGGCACCGTGCTGCAGTGGCACAAGCAGGAGGGCGATACGGTTTCGGCCGACGAGACGATCGTCGAGATCTCGACCGACAAGGTGGACGCCGAGGTTCCGGCGCCGGCGTCCGGGACCGTGACCAAGCTCCACGCCGCCGAGGGTGACACGGTCGCGGTTGGCGCCCTGCTGGCCGAGATCGCCAGCGACGGCGAGGCCGCGCCGGCCACCGACAGCGACGCCGCGCCGGCCACCGACGGCGACGCCGAGACCGAAGCGCCCGCCGCCCCGGAGCCCGAGGCGCCAGCCGCCGCGACCGGGGAGGCCCCGTCTGAGGCCAAGACGATCGACATCGTCACCCCGACCGGGGGAGAATCAGTCACCGAGGGCACGATCCTGGAGTGGGCGGTCAAGGTCGGTGAGGAGGTCTCAGACGGCGACACCGTGGTCGAGATCTCGACCGACAAGGTCGACATGGAGCTGCCCGCGCCCGCGTCGGGCACGCTGACCGAGATCCTGGCCCAGGAGGGCGAGACGGTCACGGTTGGCCAGGTCATCGGCCGGATGACCGCCGGTGACGCCGCCCGGACCGAGGGCGCCAAGCCGGCGCCCCAGCGGAGCGCACCGGCCGAGAACGGCGGCGCCCCGACCGCGACCCCGCCGGGCGACGGCGGCGCCCACGCCTCCCCGGTCGCTCGTCGCGTCGCGGCGACCGAGGGCATCGACTTGACCGGGGTCCAGGGGAGCGCTCGCGGCGGGCGAATCACCAAGGCCGACGTCCTGGAGGCCGGCAACGGCCAGGGCGCTCCGACAGCTCCGACGGGGCTCGCCCACCCAGGCTCCGAGCCCCTCAAGGGCGGTGGCGCCGCGCTGGCGCGCTACATGGACCAGAGCCGGTCGATCCCGACGGCGACCTCGCTGCGCACCCTCACCGTCACCGTCCTCGACGAGCGGCGCAAGCAGCTCAAGAACGCCGGCCGCAAGGTGTCGTTCACCCACCTGATCGCGTACGCGATCGCGCGCGTCGCCACCGACGAGATGCCCGTGATGGCCCGCCACTTCGCCGAAGTAGACGGCAAGCCGCACCGCGTCGACGACGGGGCGGTCAACCTCGGCCTCGCCGTCGACGTCGAGAAGCGCGACGGCTCGCGAACGCTGATGGTCCCGGTGGTTCGCGACGCGGGCCGGATGAGCTTCGAGGAGTTCCTGGGCGCTTACAACGGCCTGGTCGAGAAGGCCCGCACGAACAGCCTGACCGCCGACGACCTGAGCGGCGGCAACCTGACCCTGACCAACCCCGGCGGGATCGGAACCGTCGCCAGCGTGCCGCGGCTGATGGTCGGGCAGGGGACGATCGTCGCCACCGGCTCGATCTCCTACCCGGTCGGGCTGGAGAAGATCGCCCCGATGATCGGGGCCGAGAAGGTCATGACGATGACCTCCACTTACGACCACCGGATCATCCAGGGCGCCGAGTCGGGCCGCTTCCTGGCGCGGATCGAGGCCCTGCTCCAGGGCGGCGAGCGCTTCTACGAGACGGTGTTCGAGGACCTCGGCGTCGAGCTGCCCGAGTTGCCCGCGCCCCCCGCTCCGGCCGCGGCCGCCACCGCGGTGGTGTCAGCAGTCGCCGGGGCGCCCGGCCAGCGGTCCGAGACCGAGGCCGGCGGATTCGACGAGGAGCTCCTGCAGGCCGTCCAGGCGGCGACCTCGCTGCTCAAGGCGCACCGCACCCACGGCCACCTCGCCGCCCGGCTCGACCCGCTCGGGCGCGAGCCCGAGGGCGACCCGGCGCTCGACCCCGAGCCGCTCGGGCTGACGCCGGAGCTGATGGCGAAGATCCCGGCGCGGATCCTGCGCATGTACGTCCCCGGCGCGACGCTGGCCGACGCCCTGCCCCATCTGCGCGAGACCTACTGCGGGACGATCGCCTACGAGATCGAGCACATCGCCTCGCACCGCCAGCGGCTGTGGCTGCGCGAGGCGATCGAGTCGGGCCAGTTCCGCCGGCCGCTGACCAACGAGGAGCAGAAGGGGCTGCTCAAACGGCTCACCCAGGTCGACGCGTTCGAGCGCTTCATGCACAAGGCCTACCTGGGTCAGAAGCAGTTCTCGATCGAGGGGCTCGACATGACGGTCCCGATGCTCGACGAGGTGACGCAGCTGTCCGCGACCCGCGGGGCGCGCGAGATCGTGATCGGGATGGCCCACCGCGGCCGCCTGAACGTGCTCGCGCACAACCTCGGGCGACGCTACGCGACGATCTTCGCCGAGTTCGAGGGCTCCTCGACGCTTGAGCCGATCACCACGCTGCCCCAGGGAGGGACCGGCGACGTCAAGTACCACCACGGCGCCGAGGGGTCCTACCAGGTCGACGGCGGCGAGTCGATCATCGTGCGGCTGGAGTCCAATCCGAGCCACCTCGAGTTCGTCGACCCGATCGTGGCCGGAGCCACGCGCGCCGCCCAGACCACACGCCAGGGTCCGCACGCCCACCAGGACACCAACGCCGCGATCCCGGTGGTCCTGCACGGCGACGCCGCCTTCCCGGGCCAGGGCGTGGTCGCCGAGACGCTCAACCTCCAGGCGCTCGACGGCTACACCGTCGGCGGCACGATCCACCTGATCCAGAACAACCAGGTCGGCTTCACCACCGACCCCGACGACGCCCGCTCGACCACCTGGGCCTCCGATCTGGCCAAGGGCTACGACGTGCCGATCATCCACGTCAACTCCGACGACGTCGCCGCGTGCATCTCCGCGGTAAGGCTGGCGTTCGCCTTCCGCCTCCAGTTCGGCCACGATGTGCTGATCGACCTGATCGGCTATCGCCGCTTCGGCCACAACGAGGCCGACGAACCGGCCTACACGCAGCCTGAGATGTACCAGGCGATCAAGAAGCATCAGTCGGTCCGCGAGCTGTTCGCGCGCCAACTCGTCGATCAGGGGGTCGTCTCCGAGCAGGAGTCGACCGAGATGACCGACGAGGTCTGGGAAGTCCTGTCCGACCAGCACCATGAGCTCAAGGAACGGATCGCCGCGGCCAAGGAGGTCGAGCACGCCACCGGCGAGTACCAGCTCGATCGCACGCCTTCGCCCGAGGTCAAGACCGCTGTCGCCGTCGACCGCCTGCGGGTGCTCGGTGAGGAGCTGCTGTCGGTACCCGACGGGTTCAACGTGCACCCCAAGCTGGCCAAGCAGTTCGAGCAGCGCCGTGCCGCGCTGGACAACGGCGAAGGGGTGGTCTGGGCCCAGGCCGAGTCACTCGCGTTCGCTTCGCTTCTCACCGAGGGGATCCCGATCCGCTTGACCGGCCAGGACACCCAGCGCGGTACGTTCAGCCAGCGCCACCTCGTCCTGCACGACCCCAAGACCGGCCAGGAGCACTGCGCGATGCAGCACCTGCCGGGCGCGCTGGCGCCGATGGAGCTCCACAACAGCCCCCTTTCCGAAATGGCGTGTGTGGGCTTCGAGTACGGCTACTCGCAGGAAGGGCCCGAGACGCTCGTGCTGTGGGAGGCGCAGTTCGGGGACTTCGTCAACAGCGCCCAGGTGATCATCGACCAGTTCATCATCTCGGGGCTGGCCAAGTGGGGTCAGACCTCGCGCCTGACCCTTCTGCTCCCGCACGCCTACGAGGGCTCGGGCCCCGAGCACTCATCCGCCCGGCTCGAGCGCTTCCTGCAGCTTGCCGCCGAGGGCAACATCCGCGTCGCCAATCCCACCACCCCGGCGCAGTACTTCCACCTGCTCCGCCGCCAGGCGCGGATCGCCAAGCAGCGTCCGCTGGTGGTCATGACCCCCAAGAGCCTGCTGCGGCTGCCTCTGGCCACCAGCCGCCTCGACGAGCTGGCCGAGGGGCGGTTCCGTCCCGTGCTGGCCGATCCCGACGTCGACCCCGAGCAGGTCACGCGGCTGGTCCTGTGCACCGGCAAGATCTACTACGACCTGATCGGACACGACGCCCGCAAGGGGAACCCGGGCGTCGCAATCGGACGGGTCGAGCTGCTGTATCCGTTCCCGCAGGCCGAGCTGATGGAGCTGATCTCCAGCTATCCCAAGCTGGCCGAGGTGGTCTGGGTGCAGGAGGAGCCGCGCAACATGGGCGCGCGCGCGTTTATGTCCCCGCGCCTGCTCCAAGTGCTGCCCGAGGCGCTCCAGTTCGGCTACATCGGTCGCCCCGAGCGCGCCGCGTCGGGCGAGGGGTACCCGATCGCCCACGCCACCGAGCAGAACCGGATCGTCTCCACGGCGCTCGACTCGCGCCAGCCCGTCTCGCAGTATCCGCGCAAGCTCCCCGGCGAGCGCTGAGTCATCCCGCGCTTTCGGAGAGACGGCTCCCGTCGCGACAACTCGAGGCGTCACCTCGTCCCGACCCTCGGGGTGCGCGACATGGCGATCGACCTCGGCACCGCGAACACGCTCGTGTACGTGGGCGGTCGCGGGATCGTCGTCTCCGAGCCGTCGGTGGTCGCCTCGGATCTGTTATCGGGCGAGGTCCACGCGGTCGGCGCCGAGGCCGAGCGGATGATCGGCCGCACCCCGGCCAATATCTCGGCCACCCGCCCCCTGCGCCACGGCGTGATCGCCGACTTCGAGGTCACCGAGGAGATGCTGCGCTACTTCATCCGCAAGGTGATCGACCGCCGCACGGCGCACCCCCGCCTGATCGTGTGCGCCCCGTCGGGCGTGACCGAGGTCGAGAAGCGCGCCGTTGAGGAGGCCTCGCTGGCCGCCGGGGCGCGGCGCGTGCACCTGATCGAGGAGCCGATTGCCGCGGCGATCGGCGCCGGGCTGGAGATCGAGGAGCCGATTGGCCGGCTGGTGGTCGACGTCGGCGGCGGCACCAGCGAGATGGCGGTGATCTCGCTCGGGGCGATCGTGATCTCGCGCTCGGTCCGGGTGGGGGGGTACGAGATGGACGAGGCTATCTCGCACTACATCCGCAGCGTCTATCAGCTCGCGATCGGCTCCCGGACCGCAGAGACGATCAAGATCGAGCTCGGCTCGGCGGTGCCGCTGAGCCCGGAGGGGACGGTCGAGGTCCGCGGCCGCCACCTGGTCACCGGCCT
This sequence comes from Solirubrobacteraceae bacterium, assembly GCA_050997795.1. GTDB lineage: Bacteria > Actinomycetota > Thermoleophilia > Solirubrobacterales > Solirubrobacteraceae > Palsa-465. The sequence continues at coordinate 9,985 of JBPCQU010000064.1, forward strand.
GCCGACGGCGATCCAGCTCCGCAGCGAGGAGATCCGCGCGGCGATCTCGGCTCCGCTGCGCGAGATCCTGCAGGCGATACGCGACACGCTCGAGCAGACGCCCCCCGAGCTCGCGTCAGACATCGCCCGCGACGGGATCCTGCTCGCCGGCGGCGGAACGCTGATCCGTGGCTTCGACGAGCTCGTGGCGCTGGAGACCGGGATGCCGGTCTACCGCGCCGAATCGCCGCTCACCTGCGTCGCGGTGGGCTCAGGGCAGGCGCTGGACCATCTCGACCAGCTCGCCACCGCCCACCACCCTCGGCGCGCCTCGACCACGCCGGACTGGCGCACCGCGCAGTCCTAGCCGCCGCAGTCCGCTCGCCACCGCGCACCCCGCGAGCATCACCAAAAACGGCTCGATCGGCTCGCGAAAGCGTGGCGTCTCGACGTTGACGAACACGACCGTGAGCGCGAGCAGGACGGGGACGCTCCACAGCCACCGCGGGGCTATCCGGGCCGCGCTTGTGAACGCACCGAGCAGCGCCAGCGCGCACAGAGCCCAGAACGCGAACACCCCGACGCGGGCGACCCCGTCGGGCAGCTCGATCGCCGCCGCCGAAGCCTGCCAGGCGTAGGGGCCCGCGAGCTCGAACATCCTCGCGGTGTTGCGGCCGGCGACTTGCAGCGGCGCCAGCGGGTGGGCTTCGACGTAGCCGATCGCGCGGGACTCGAGCTTTGATCCCAGCGCCGCCTCGGAGTAGCGGCCCGCCGTGCGCCTCAGCCTCTGGTCGGAGCTGATCTTCCAGAAGAAGCGCCACTTGTAGGGCAGTGGCGCGAAGGCGGCCGAGTCCGGGTTGTAGGTCCCGACCAGCGTGATCCCCGTCTCGTCGGAGACCGGGATCAGGCGGTGCAGCTCGATCGCGTTGCGGATCGTCCAGGGGGCGATCGTCGCGCCGGTGATGATCAATAAAGTGGTTGGCGCGGCCAGGGTGCGGAGGCGGGATCGGGTGCGGTTGGGTCGCGGTCGTGCCGCGGTCCACGCGACGAACGCGAACGGGATCAGCAACACGATCGCGTTCTGGTGGGTGAGCGTGGCCAGGCCGGTGAGCACCCCGGCGGCGGCGATCCACACGTAGGGATGGCGCGCGCGGCGGGTCCGCAGCGTGGTCCAGACCGCCGCCAGCTCGAGCACGATCATCAGGTTCTCGGCCACCAGCGTTCCCGAGAGCTCGACCAGAACCGGGTACACGGCGGCGAGCGCGAGGCAGGCGAGCGCGACTGCGCCCCCGAACGCCTCCAGCGCGACCAGCCCGATCAGCCCGACGGCGACCGTGCCGAGGAGTGCCTGCGCGATCCGCTCGGACGGCACGGCTTGCTTGTGGCCGGCCGGGTGGCCGGTCAGGACGTCGACCGCGGCGAGGAAGTACGGGAAGCCGGGCGGGAAGTAGGCGGTCGGACCCCGGGATCCCCCCGCGCCCGAGCCGGGACGGCTGCCGGTGTCGTAGTCGCCGGTCCGCGCGACCATGCTGGCCAGCCGGTTGTAGGTGCCGGCGTCGTTGATGGCCCGAAACGACGTGTCCTGCACGTACGTGACCCGGATCGCCAGCGCGGCGATCAACACGATTGCGACCAGGAGCGCCCGGACGGCGCGCGGGGGGGCCACGGGGCGCGGAGATTACGATGCGGCCGTCAGTGAAGGCCGACGATCCCCGCGCAGACCCAGTTCGACGCGCCCGCGCCACCGTTCCAGATCTTGCTCGCGATCGCGTCCTGCTCTGACTTGGAGGCCAGGTAGGCAGCCGGGCCGGAGCCGCCGAACAGCTTCCAGGTGGACGGGATGATCTGGTAGTAGCCCGAAGCCCCGGCGCTGTTGGGCGGCAGGTTCTGACCGCCCGATTCGCACAGCACGATCGCGTACGGGATCGCCCAGCCGTTGGTGGATCCGAGCGAGGACGGAGCCGACGGAGACGACGACGAGGTCGGCGCCGGCGACGCCGCCGCTCGGGCCGCGGCCGCCGCGGCGGCCCGCTGAGCGGCGAGCTGCTGGGCGTGGATGCCGGCGATCCGCGATTGAAGCTGGCGTCCCCGCGCCTGACTGGCCCCGAGCGCGAGCTGCTGGGCGTAGCGCGCCCGCTGGAGCGCGGCCTGCTTTGACGCCAGCAGCGAGTTCATCCCTTGTAGCGCCCGTGCGCGCAGCGTGGTCGTCTGCGCGATCTGCCGGTCTGAGCTCTCGAGCTTGGCCAGCCGGGTCGCGGCGCGGTCGG
>JBPCQU010000079.1:0-2572 GCA_050997795.1 Solirubrobacteraceae bacterium
CCGCCGACCTCGGCGATCGCGAGGGCATCGGGATCGCGCTCCACGCTGGCCCGAAGCATGTGGACCAGCGACTCGGGACGGCCGCGGTACCGGGCGATGCCGTCCGATCCACGATCGACCCCGGCCGCGTCAAACGGGTTGCGGCCCCGGTCCGCCGGTTGCATCGCCACTGTTCGGTCTCCTCTCGCTCCGGTGTTGCCCGACCAACCCTACCGTTTGGCGGTAGTGGAGCTGGTGGCGGGATGCCCAACCCGCGGGTTCAGCCGCCGTACAGCCGGCGGGCGTCGACGTCGCGGCGCAGGAGCTCGTAGTCGGCGTCGACCATCATCCGGATCAGCTCCTCAAAGCCAATCTCGGGGTTCCAGCCGAGGCGCTCGCGGGCCTTGCTGGCGTCGCCGATCAGGTGCTCGACTTCGGCGGGCCGCAGCAGGCTGTCATCAGCCGCGACGTGATCCTGCACCGCGACGCCCGCTTGGTCAAAGGCGACCTCGAGGCACTCCCGCACCGAATGGGCGACGCCGGTGGCGACCACGTAGTCGGAGGGCTCGTCCTCCTGGAGCATCAGCCACATCGCCCGCACGTAGTCACCGGCGAAACCCCAGTCGCGCTCGGCGGCGAGGTTGCCAAGTGTGAGCTCCTTGCGCAGGCCGAGCTTGATCGCCGCGGCGTGCCAGGTGATCTTGCGGGTCACGAACTCGAGTCCGCGACGAGCTGACTCGTGGTTGAACAAAATTCCACTGGTCGCGTGCAGTCCGTAGGACTCGCGGTAGTTGACAGTGATGAAGTGTCCGTACACCTTGGCGACGCCGTAGGGCGAGCGGGGATAGAACGGGGTCAGCTCGTTCTGGGGGACTTCGCGGACCTTGCCGAACATCTCTGACGAGGAGGCCTGGTAGAAGCGGGCTTCGGGACACGTCTCGCGCATCGCTTCGAGCAGCCGCGTGACGCCGGTGCCGGAGAACTCGGCGGTCAGCGTCGGCTGCACCCACGAGGCCGCCACGTAGGACATCGCGGCGAGGTTGTAGATCTCATCGGGCTTGGCCGCGCGCAGGGCATCGACCAGCGAGCGCTGGTCGAACAGGTCCCCCTGGTGCAGGACCAGGCGATCGCGCACGTGCTCGATGCGGTCGAACTTCTCGGTCGAGGAGCGGCGCACCATGCCGTGCACCTCATAGCCCTGGTCGAGCAGCAGCTCGGCGAGATAGGACCCATCCTGACCCGTGATCCCGGTGATCAGAGCGCGTCGGGTCATCGTGCCTCCCGGTCGGCATCGAGCGCTTCCCGGTCGGGATCGAGGGTCTGTTGGTTGGGGGCGAGGACCTGCTGGGTCTGCAGCCAGCTCACGGTGTCAGCCAGCCCGTCGCGCAGATCGACCTTCGCCTCCCAGCCGAGCAGCTCGCGCGCCTTGTCCACCGACGGCCAGCGACGCTGGACGTCGACCTCGAAGCTCGGGAGGTGCTCGAGGGTCAGCTCCGCGGGGTCCTCGCCGCAGGCCTCCCACACCAGCCCCGCCAGCGCGGCGATGCTGAGCTCGCGCCGAGCGGAGATGTTGAAGTCCTCGTTCTCACCGGCCGGCGACGCCATCGCGGTCACGATCCCATCGGCGATGTCCTGCACGTGAGTCAGGGTGCGGGTCTGCTCACCGCTGCCGAAGATCTGAAGCGGCCGTTGCCCGGACAGGACCTTGGCGACCAGGTCAGGCACGGCGTGGGCGATCCCGGGCTCGTCGGGGTCGGGCAGCTCGCCGGGTCCGTAGGCGTTGAACGGGCGGCAGATCGTGTAGCTCAGGCCGTGCTGATCGTGTGCGGCGCGGGTGTAGACCTCGCCGGCCAGCTTCGAGAAGCCGTAGGCCGAGCGGGGAGGGGGACAGACCTCGAGGTGGCTCTCAGGGGTGGGAAACTCGTCCGCGCGCTCGAACACCATCGAGGAGGAAACGTACGTGAAGCGCTGCACTCGCTGCTCGACGCCGGCGTGAACCACCGCGCCCGTGAGCGCGTTGTTGACCTCGGTCAGGGTGAACGGAAGCTTGTGGAAGTTGGCGATCCCACCGACGATCGCCGCCAGGTGGATGACGTGGGAGCAGCCTTGGAGCGCCTCCCTGGCGACCTCGAGCTCGCGCAGGTCCCCCAGTTGCACTTCGCAGCCTTCGCGCATCCACGCCGGCGGCTCGCGGTGGTCACAGACGCGCACCTCCCAGCCCGACTGGGGATCGCTCAGCAGCCGCCGGACGACCGCGGCGCCGATCGATCCGGCGCCGCCCGTCACGAGCACGCGCGCCATCAAAGAGCCGCGTCCGGCGTGGCGTCGAGTCGGGCCGCGGGGCCGAGCAGAGCCGGGGCCTCGGCCGCGTACAGGAACACCTGCGCGGTGCCGAGGCTGTTCCACGGATCGACGAGCAGGCACTCCTCCGAGGCCCGGGCGACGATCTCCTTGAGGGTCTCGGGACGCTCGAACTCGGAGTGGTTGGTGGCGACGATCACCACGTCGGCGTCGTGCACCGCGTCACCCAGCGTCTGCGTGGGCGTGGCGGCGTGGGGATCGCAGACGGCGACGTCGGCCAGCTCGCGCTCGA
>JBPCQU010000109.1:0-28764 GCA_050997795.1 Solirubrobacteraceae bacterium
TCTGGATCAGCGAGGTCTCGCCCCGGAGGAAGCCCTCCTTGTCGGCGTCGAGGATCGCGACCAGCGAGACCTCGGGCAGGTCGAGCCCCTCGCGCAGGAGGTTGACGCCGACGAGTACGTCGTATTCCCCGAGCCGCAGCTCCCGGATGATCTGGATCCGTTCGAGCGTGTCGATCTCGGAGTGCAGGTAGCGCACGCGGAAGCCCATCTCGAGCAGGTAATCGGTCAGATCCTCGGACATCTTCTTGGTCAGTGTCGTCACCAGCGTGCGCTCGTTTCGCTCCGTACGAGACCGGATCTCGTTCATCAGGTCGTCGATCTGGTTGCGGGTCTCGCGCACCTCGACCGCCGGGTCGATGATCCCGGTCGGACGGACGATCTGCTCCACGATCCGCGGCGAGTGGGTCCGCTCGTACTCCCCCGGCGTGGCCGACACGAACACCATCTGAGGCGTGATCGAGAGGAACTCCTGGAACGTCTGGGGGCGGTTGTCGAGCGCCGATGGCAACCGGAACCCGTAGTCGACCAGCGTCTGCTTGCGCGACCGGTCGCCTTCGTACATGCCGCCGATCTGCGGCACGGTCTGATGTGACTCGTCGATGAAGCAGACGAAGTCCTCCGGGAAGTAGTCGAGCAGGCAATACGGCCGGTCGCCGGGATTGCGCCCGTCGAGGATCCGCGAGTAGTTCTCGATCCCGGAGCAGAACCCGAGCTCGCGCAGCATCTCCATGTCGTACTGGGTGCGCTGGCGCAGGCGGTGTGACTCGAGCAGCTTGCCCTGCTGCTCGAGCTCGGCGCAGCGCTGGTTCAGCTCGGCCCCGATCGCGGCGACGGAGTCGTCGATCATCCCCTCGCGTACGTTGTAGTGCGACGCGGGCCAGATCCCCACGTGCTCGAGGTCGTCCTCGAGCAGCTCACCGGTGATCGGGTCGAAGTGCTGAAGGTGCTCGACCTCGTCGCCGAACAGCACGATTCGGAACGCGGTCTCGGCATAGGCCGGAAAGATCTCGAGCGTCTCGCCGCGGACCCTGAATGTCCCGCGCGAGAGCGCCGTATCGTTGCGGGTGTACTGGATCGAGACGAGCTTTCGCAGCAGTGCGTCGCGGTCGATCATCTCGCCCTTGTTGAGCGTCTGCAGGTTCTCGTCGTAGGTCTCGGGCGAGCCCAGTCCGAAGATGCACGAGACGCTCGCGATGATCACCACGTCGCGGCGGGCGAACAGCGCCGCAGTGGCAGCGTGGCGCAGACGATCGATCTCCTGGTTGATCGCCGAGTCCTTCTCGATGTAGAGGTCCTTGCTCGGGACGTAGGCCTCGGGCTGGTAGTAGTCGTAGTAGGACACGAAGTACTCGACGGCGTTGCGGGGGAAATAGGTCCGGAACTCGTTGCAGAGCTGGGCCGCGAGCGTCTTGTTGTGGGCGATCACCAGTGACGGCTTCTGAATCGCCTCCATCGTCGCCGCCATCGTCATCGTCTTGCCCGTGCCGGTCGCCCCGAGCAGCGTCTGGAAGCGCTCACCGGCGGCGACGCCCTCAGCCAGCGAGGCGATCGCCGCGGGCTGATCGGCGGTCGGACGATAGGCGGCGTCGAGCTCGAACTTCGGCATCTCAGAGATCCAGGCTAGCGGGCGGCCGCGACGGTCCCAGCGGCGGCCATCTCAGCGATAGCCGAGCTCGGACGCGTACGTCCGGCGGTAGTCCGCCCGGGCCTTCAGCACCCGTTGCACGTACGCCCGCGTCTCGGGAAACGGGATGTCGGAGATCACGAAGCGGTCTCCGCGGGCGCGGACCGCCGCGACCCAGCTGTCGACGTTCGCCTCGCCCCCGTTGTACGCCGCGAGCGCCAGCACGACGCTGCCGTGGTACTCGTTCAGCAGGTAGCGCAGGTAGTAGCTGCCGTAGGCGATGTTGATCTGCGGCGTGTTCAAGTCCGAGACTCTGAACGTGGTCGCCCCCGAGCGGTGGGCCAGGTACTCGGCGGTGGCCGGAAGGATCTGCATCGGGCCCTCGGCGCCGGCCGAGGAGGGGCGGGGATCGAACTTCGTCTCCGCGTAGATCACCCCGGCGATTAGCGCCGGGTCGAGATGCTTCGCGGCCGCCTGGTGGCGGATCGCGTCCTGGTAGCGGAGCGGCAGGCTGAGGTCGTTGACCGCCCGGCGCGCCAGAGGCAGGATCAGCACGGCGGCAACCACTGCCAGCGCGGCCGCGGCGATGACCAGCAGCGACCGCAGACGGCGGCGGCGCGCCGCCCGGCGCCTGGTCAAAGTCGAGCGGCGCTCGCCGTGGGGGCGGGTCGCCGTGGCGCTCGGGACACTCATCGATGCAGCATGTCAAGGATCGCCGACAGCTTGCGCTCGAGGTCGGCGACCGTCCCGTCGTTGACGACGGTGTAGGTCGCTCGCTCCGACTTTTCCTGCTGGCGCAGCTGTCGCGCCGCACGTTCGTGCAGCGCCTGATGACCACGCGTGGAGGCCCGCTCTTGCCGGACGCCCTCGTCGGCGATCACCGCGATCGTGGCGTCGAACGCCTTCTCCATCCCCGATTCGAACAGCAGCGGGACCTCCACGACCGCGGCGCGGGGCGGCTCGGAACCCCGCTCGAGCTGCTCGCGCCACCCGACCATGCGTGCCCCGACCCGCGGCCACAGGAGCTTCTCCAGCCACGCGCGCTGCTCGTCGCTGGCAAACGCCTCGCGCGCGAGCCGTGGTCGGTCGATCGCGCCGGCACGAACAACACCAGCCCCGAAATGGCCCGCGACCGCGTCCCTGACCTCGGGGGACTCATACAGCTCGTGCACAACCGCGTCGGTCGACAGGCAGGCGGCGCCGAGCCGCGTGAGCGCATCGAGCGCAGTCGACTTGCCGGCGCCGATGCCGCCGGTCAGCCCGATGAACGGGATCACGCCAGGGGCCCGGAGCGCTAGGCAGACGGAGCGTCAGGCTGCTGCTCTACGTCCGCCGCGACCTCAGCCGCAGCCCCGTTGGCGTTCGCCGGTGGATCGGGGCGCGGCTCATCCTCCGACCGCGTCTCATCCTCGGAAACCTCGGGCTGCGTCTCATCCTGCGGCTGCGTGTCGTCGCTCGGCTCGGCGATCGGCTCGGCCTGCTCCTGGCCGGAGAACACATCCTCGGAGAGCCCGAGCTCGGGCACGTCATCGAGCGTCCCCGCGTCGCCTTCGGTAGGCGGCTCGATCGGACGGACCGGCAGGACCTGACCTTCGACGCGCTTGATCGACAGCGACAGCCGCCGGCGCTCGGAGTCGATCTCGAGGATCTTGACCCGTACCGGGTCGCCCGGCTGGATGATCTCGCGAGGATTCTCGACGTGGTGCTGGGCGAGCTCGGAGATGTGGACCAGGCCCTCGACCCCGTCGAGGATCTCGACGAAGGCGCCGAACGTGACCACTTTGGTGACCGTACCTTCGAGCTCGTCCCCGATGTTGTAAGTGTCGACCACGCGCTGCCACGGGTCCTCCTGGGTCTGCTTGAGACCCAGCGAGATGCGCTGGCGCTGGCGGTCGATGTCGAGCACTTTGACGCTCACCTCGTCGCCGATGTTGAGAATCTCGCTCGGGTGATTCACGTGCGACCACGAGAGCTCGGAGATGTGGATCAAGCCGTCGATCCCGTCCAGGTCGACGAACGCTCCGAAGTCGACGATGTTCGAGATCGTGCCGGCGACGACCTGGCCCGGCTGGAGACGATCGAGAATCCGCTCTCGATCTTCCTTGCGCTGCTCCTCGAGCACCGCGCGGCGAGACAGGACGACGTTGTTGCGAGACCGGTTGAGTTCGATCACCTTGCACTCGATCGTCTGGCTCATGTACTCGTCGAGGTTCGGCACCCGGCGGATGTCGACCAGCGAGGCCGGGAGGAAGCCGCGAACGCCGAGGTCGATGATCAGACCGCCCTTGACGACCTCAATCACAGCTCCCTGCACGGGCTCTCCGGATTCCGCGGCCGCTTCGATGCGCCGCCACGCCTTCTCGAACCGGGCGCGCTTCTTGGACAAGATCAGGCGGCCGTCCTGGTCCTCCTTGGTCAGGACGAGGGCGTCGACCTCCTCGCCGAGCTCGACCTCGTCGCCGGGGTCGACCGACTTACGGATCGACAGCTCGCCGGCGGGGATGACGCCCTCGGACTTGTAGCCGATGTCTACCAGGACTTCGTCGTTGTCGATCCGGACGACGTGGCCGGTGACGACGTCGCCCTCCCCGAACGGGTGCAGGGTCGCGTCGTAGTTGGGGACGATCTGACCGTCGATCTCGAGCAGGAGGCCGTTCGAGCCTTCGACGACCTTCGCGCCGGACTGATCGGTGGGTGGCATCAAGGTTGTAGTCGGGGACATTTGGTGTTCGGAGGATAGCCGCACCGTGCGCACCGTGCGGCCCGCGACGGCGGGCGTCAGGCTTGGCCCGCGTCCGATCAGACCGTACGTATCATCACCAGCGATGCCACAGCGAGCCACGAAGCGCGGCCAGGACCGCACTCCTCTGCACCGCGACTGCGACGTCCTGGTCTGCGGCGCGAGCTTCGCGGGCCTGGCCGTCGCGCGTGAGCTCGCCGGCAGCGGCGCCGACGTGCTCGTCATCGACCGCTACGAGATCGGCGAGCGGCAGACCTCGGCCTGCGGCATCCCCACCACCTGGCTGACCGCCCTCGGGCTCCAGGACTCGCTGCGCCAGACGTTTGGTGAGCTCGTGATCCATACGCCGCACACGACCGTGCGTTATGACCTGCCCTGGACCTTCTCGACGTTCGACTACCGGACGCTGTGCGGCCTGCTCGCCGAGGGTGGCGACTTCAGCTTCGAGACGGCCAAGGTGGACCGACGTACGGGCTACACGGTCCACACCGACCGCGGCCACGTCAGCGCGCCCTTGATCGTCGACGCGCTCGGATGGCGCCGGGTGCTCGGCCCGGGCGCCAACGTCCAGCCGCCCGACGCCCTCCTGTCGCGGGGCCTGGAAGTGCACCCGTTCGGGTCCGGGCGGGATCTCGAGGTCTGGATCGACCGCGGCTATGTGCCCGCCGGCTACGGGTGGAGCTTCCCCGCCGCAGACGAGGTGCGGATCGGCGTCGGCTCGTTTGACCCCCGCTTCCACGTGCGTGAGCCAACCGAGCGGCTGGCCGACGATCTCCATGCCGACGCGGTCCGCTACCAGGGCAACTGGATCCCGCACGCGCTGCGACCCGCGATCGAGGACGGGGTCTTCTTCGCCGGCGACTCGGCCGGGCACTGCCTGCCCTTGACCGCGGAGGGGATCCGCACCGCGCTCTACTTCGGGCTCGCGTGCGGGCGAGAGCTGCGCCGGGTGATCGCCGGCGAGCAGACGCACGAGCAGGCGCTGCACCGCTACCACCAGTTCTCGGCCGGTCACGCGCCGGCGTTTCGCTGGCTGCTCCGGGTGCAACGGCTGGTCCCAAGAATCAGTCCGAGAGCGCTCGCGCCGGCGCTCGGCGCGATGGGGACCAGGCGCTTCGTCCACTGGTCGTTCGATCACTATCTCGACATCGCCCACCCGGACTTCGTCACGGCGCAGGGCTCAGCCGGAGGGGCGGCTCGGGCGGCGCTGGCCGCCGCCTAGAGGGACGCGGATGTGACCCCGCGGTCAACGCGTGGAAAATCATCCCGCCCCGCCTTGATCTTCCACATCTGACCCGCTCTGCGGCCCTATCGTGGAAATGGCCCGCGCAACGTCGAGATGTTTCCACGTTTGTCCCAGCCTTGCTCCGGCGGGTGTCTGGACGCCCCGCGGTCTCGGGGCTACGATCTCCGCCTGGCCGCAGAATCCAAGAGCCTCAGAGGAGGAGCCCGTGCACCATCTCAGGCCCCGGCGCGTGCTGACGCTCGCCGCCACCACCCTTGTCGCCGCCGGCGCGATCGTCGGTAGCGCAGCCGGCTCGGCCAAGACGCCCCCCCAGGACACCGGCCGCTCATGCCCGCGGCCGGACGATCGCGGTGGTCGAGCACGCGATCACCGACACTGAGATTCCGACCGGCGGCGGCAAGGACGTGAAGGGCAACATCCTGACCTTCAACAACCCGGTCTACAACGCCGCCAACAAGAGCCCGGTCGGCCACGACGAGGGGTTCTGCACGCGGATCGCTCCGAAGCAGGGGATCTGGGAATGCCTGTGGACCACGTTCCTGCATGGCGGCCAGATCACCGTCCAGGGTCCGTACTACGACACTCGCAACAGCGTCCTCTCGATCACCGGCGGCACCGGCGCCTACCGCGACGCCCGCGGCCAGATGCGGCTGCTCTCGCGCGACGGCGGCAAGGAGTACGACTTCATCTTCCAGCTGTCCTGAGCGTTCGCGCCCGCGCCGGGCGTCACTTGGCCGACAGCCAGTCGGTCCCGGTACCGGCCTCGACCGCGAGCGGCGGGTCGAGCGGATACGCGTCCCCCATCTCCCGCACGGCGAGCCGTCTGACCTCCTCGGCCTCGTCGGCGGGGCCTTCGAACAGCAGCTCGTCGTGGATCTGGAGCACCAGGCGCGAGCGCAGGCCAGCCCCCGAGATCGCCTTGTCGCAGCGGACCATCGCGACCTTCATGATGTCGGCCGCGGTCCCCTGGATGACCATGTTGACCGCGAAGCGCTCGCCCTGCTTGCGCATCTCCCAGCGGCGGGCGCGAAGCTCGGGAACCTGCCGGCGACGGCCGAACAGGGTCGATACGTAGCCGTGCTCGGTCCCCTGCTCGATCGTCTCCTCGATGAACCGGCCGACCGCCGGAAAGCCCGCCAGGTAGCGCTGGATGAACTCGTCGGCCTCGGACTGCGGGATGTCGAGACGGTCGGCCATGCCGTAGGCCGACAGCCCGTAGACGATCCCGTAGTTGATCATCTTGGCCTTGGAGCGCATCCCAGGGTCGATCTGGTCCGGCGTGACGCCGAACACCCGGCACGCCGTCGCGGTGTGGACGTCCTCGCCCCGCCGGAAGATCTCCTTCAGGACATCCTCGCCCGCGATGTGTGCGAGCAGCCGCAGCTCGACCTGCGAGTAGTCGGCCGACACGAGCACGTGGCCGGGCTCAGCCACGAAGCAAGCCCGGATTTCGCGCCCGAGCGCGGTGCGGATCGGAATGTTTTGGAGATTGGGGTTGTTGGAGGAGAGCCGACCGGTGCTGGCTGCGGTCTGGTTGAACGTCGTATGGAGCCGGTTGGAGGCGTCGACCACCAAGGGCAGCGCGTCCAGGTAGGTCTGGGCGAGCTTGGTCAGCTCTCGCCAGCGCTCGATCTTGGCGATGATCGGGTGCTCGGAGCGGATCGCCTGCAGCACCCGCGCGTCGGTCGAGTAGCCGGTCTTTCCGCGCCGCTTGCGCGACAGGCCGAGCTTGGAGAACAGGATCTCCTCGAGCTGCTTGGGCGACCCTAGCGTGAACTCGGTGCCGGCGAGCTCGTAGATCTCGCGCTCGAGCGCGTCGGCCTCGGTCTTGACCCGCTCTGAGATCTCCCGCAGGCGATGGGTGTCCAGCTTGACGCCGATCTGCTCCATCTCCCGCAGGATGCGGACGATCGGCAGCTCGACCTCCTGCAGCAGGTCGGTCAACCCGCGCGCACGGATCTCCTCCCGTTGCCAGGCCGCGAGCGCATACGCTAGCCGCGCGTCGCGGCCCGTCTCGTCGTTGACGTCGGCCGCCAGTCCCCGCTCCTCGCACAGCTCGCGAAACGGATACGCCCGCCGGGCGGGCTCGAGCAGGTAGGCCGCCACCTCGGTGTCGTGGGCGAGCGTCTCGGGCACCTGGTGCAGCGATTTGGCGTCGTGCGCGATCGCCGGTCGCGGACCGACCGCCAGCACGAGCTCCTCGGGGCGAGCGCACTCCCCCACCACGAGCTGTTCGTTCTGCGCGTAGACCCCGAAGCGCCACTGCGCGTCCTCGCCGAACAGCGCGCCCTCCGGCGTCTCGGGGGCCTTCACCGCGATCGCCACCTCCGCTTCCGGCAGCCGGGCCACGTCGGCGACCGAGCCTTGGCGGAGGCGAGCCGAGAGCGCGCGCTCGGCCACGGGCGCGGGGGCCGCCGCCTCAGCGGATCCGAGCGCCTCCTCGAGCCGCCTCAGCGGGTCGCGCAGCTCGAACTCCCTGAACACCTCGCGCAGCTTCGAGCGGTCGGGTTGGGCGGAGGCGAACTCCGCCACGTCGAGCTCGAGCGGGATGTCGCGCTGGGCGGTCGCGAGCTGCTTCGAGACCCGAGCCGCCTCCGCGTGCTCGATCAGGTTCTGCTTGCGCTTGGCGCCACTGATCTCCTCGACGCTCGCGAGCACCTGCTCGAGCGAGCCGAAGCGCTGGAGCAGGTCAGCGGCGGTCTTGTCCCCGATCCCGGGAACCCCCGGGATGTTGTCTGAGGTGTCGCCCTTCAGGCCGATGAAGTCGGGAACCAGCTCGGGCGGTATTCCGTAGCGGTCGATCACCCCCTCGCGGTCGTAGACACGCGTATCCGTGATGCCGCGGGAGGTGGTCATGATCTTGACGCGATCGTCGACGAGCTGGTAGGCGTCTCGGTCGCCGGTCACGACCATCACCTCGACCGGTGGCTCGGCGCGCTTGGCGCGCTCGGCGATCGAGGCGATCACGTCGTCGGCCTCGTAGCCCTCCACCTTCAAATTGCGATAGCCAAAGGCGTCGACCAGCGGCTCGAGATGCGGCCACTGCTCCTTGAGCAGGTCAGGCCTCGTCGAGCGCTGCGCCTTGTACTCGGAGTAGACCTCCTTGCGCCCGGAAGAGCCGGCGTCCCAGACGACCACCGTCGCCTTCGGGCCATAGTCGGTGAGGATCTTGACCAGCATCGAGGCGAACCCGAAGATCGCGTTGGTGGGCACGCCCGTAGACGTGGCGATCGATTCCGGGAGCGCGAAGAAGGCCCGGTAGGCGAGGCTGTTGCCGTCGATCAGGAAGAGCTCGTCCGACACATCAATGAGGCTATCCGCCGGCTGGGTGGACTCGAGCCCCACAGGACATAAGATGGCCGCGTGGCCAACACCCCGAGCGCCCAGTACAGCCTCAAGATGAGGGTCGAGATCGACCATCTCCCCGGGATGCTCGGCAAGGTGGCGAGCGCGATCGGCGCCGGGGGTGGCACGATCGGCGCCGTCGACCTCGTCCAGGTGGAAGGGGCCCACACGATCCGCGACATCACGGTCGAAACCGGAGACGCATCCGACTGGCCACGCCTGACCGAGGCCGTCAACGCCGTCCCAGGTGCACGCGTCCTGGACACCACCGACCGCACCTTCATGCTCCACATCGGGGGCAAGATCGAGCTTCACAACAAGAGCCCGCTGAAGACCCGTGACGACCTCTCGATGGCCTACACGCCCGGCGTCGCTCGCGTGTGCCAGGCGATCAACGAGGATCCCGACAAGGCCTTCCAGTACACGATCAAGCGCAACACGGTCGCGGTCGTTTCAGACGGGACCGCCGTCTTGGGGTTGGGCAACATCGGACCCCGCGCCGCGATGCCCGTGATGGAGGGTAAGGCGATGCTGTTCAAGGAGTTCGCCGGCGTGGATGCGTTTCCCGTCTGCCTGGACACCACCGACCCCGACGAGATCGTGGCGGTGGTCAAGGCGATCGCACCGGCGTTCGGAGGCATCAACCTCGAGGACATCTCGGCGCCGCGGTGCTTCGAGATCGAAAACGGCCTCAAAGCCGTGCTCGATATCCCGGTCTTCCACGATGACCAGCACGGCACCGCCGTGGTCGTGCTGGCGGCGCTCCTGAACGCCCTCACCCTCACCGGGCAGCGGATCGGCGACATCCGAGTGGTAGTGGTTGGGCTGGGGGCCGCCGGGGTGGCCGTGTCCAACATCCTGATCGCCGCCGGAGTGCGCCAGATCATCGGCTGTGACTCGCAGGGAGCGGTGCATACCGACCGGCCCGACTATCTCGACGGCACGATGGGCGTGGTCAAGCGGGCGCTGGCTGAGCGGACCAACTCCGAGCGGCGGACCGGGGCACCCGCTGATGTGATCGAGGGCGCCGACCTCTTGATCGGCCTGTCCGGGGCACGGGTGATCCCTGCTGCCGCCCTATCGAAGATGAATCCGGACCCGATCGTGTTCGCGATGGCCAACCCGAACCCGGAGGTCTCGCCCGAGGAGGCGCTGCCCTATGTACGCATTCTCGCGACCGGGCGCAGCGACTATCCCAACCAGATCAACAACGTGCTCTGCTTTCCCGGCATCTTCCGCGGCGCGCTGGATGTTCGCGCGAAGGAGATAACCGAGACGATGAAGGTAGCCGCCGCGCGGGCGATCGCTGACATCGTCTCCGGTGACGAGTTACGCGAGGACTACATCATCCCTTCGGTCTTCAACCGCGAGGTCGTCGGTGCCGTGGCGGCGGCGGTCGCCGAAGAGGCCCGAGAAAGCGGGATGGCTGGGGCGGGGGCCGGAATGGGATTTGCGTCGACGGAGGAGATGCGGATTCTCGGGCGGTAGTTCGTTGCGCCACTGTGACGGGCGTGACGGAACTGCAAAAGACAGCGCGGGAGAGGGGTGGGCGGGGCCGCGTGGCGTCCTCCGGACACGCATGGGACGAAACGGTCAATTTCGCGCAAGCGACGCCCACTGCGGAGGGGGTCGCTCGGAAACGACCGAGAGGTGGTCGAAACCAGACACGTCTCGTGAAGGCGCTCGGGGCTCGCTCGGAATTGACCGTTTCGGGGAGCCGCGACGAGTGGATCGCCCAGATCGCCGCCGTCCAGCGCGGCCGGGTGTCGCGAGTTCAGCTGCTCGCCGCCGGAATCAGCTCCAGCACGATTGTGACGCTGACGCGTCGCGGTCAGCTCCACCCCCTCCATCGTGGCGTCTTTGCCGTCGGACATTGCGCCCCGATCGAGCTCGGTGACGAGACGGCAGCGCTCCTCGCGGTCAAACACGCCGTGCTCAGTCACCGAACCGCAGCCATTCGTGGGGCTCGAGAGTCGAACCGGACAACCTCACGCACGTACTCGTCCGGGGCAGCGCCGCCGGCGGCCCTGACGGGGTATGCGTCCACCGCACCCGGATCCTCGATCGGCAGGACATTCGCGTCCGTCACCGACTGCCGGTGACCTCCCCCGCCCGGACCCTCCTCGACCTCGCCGACCTCCTGATCGGGCGCGATTTGGAGCGCGTGTCCGACGAGATGCTGGTCCAACGGCTCGTTCGCATCTTCGAGGTCGTCGAATTGCTGCAGCGGGCCACGGGCCGAGCGGGCGGCCCGCTGCTCGCAGCGCTGTTGGAGCGCCAGCGCGGTCCCGTATTCACCCGCTCCGAGGCCGAAGAGCGGTTCCTGGCGCTGATCCGCGGCGCCCAATTGCCCGAGCCTGAGGTCAACGTACGCATCCACGGCTACGCGGTCGACTTCCTCTGGCGCTCGCAACGACTCGTGGTCGAGATCGACGGCTTCCGGTTCCACTCGACGCGCTCCGCGTTCGAACATGACCGGCGCAAGGACGCTGCGCTGCGCGCGGCCGGGCTGGCGGTGATGGGGTGACCTGGAATCACATGGACGGAGAGCCCTACGCCGTAATCGCGCGGCTCGCGCAGGCGCTCGCGGCCCCGGCACGCTGACGGGCGGCGACGCGGTCGTCACTTGGGCGGCGACTCTCCCGGCGGCAAATCCGCTCCGCGTCTCCGGCCACGCTTGGGCAGCGGACCGTCCAGCTTCCACACCGAGCCGGGTCGCGCCGGCAACAAGAGCACGATCAGAAAACCGACCACCGTCAAAACCAGCCCGAAGGTCAGCCCGACCCTTTCGGTGTAGCCCTTGCGGTCTGAGATCCAGGCCGCGCCGGCGGTCGATAGGAGCCACAGGAACAGCAGATAGAGGGCCTTGGACCCGATCGCCGCGTAGATCGCCATCAGGTCCCCAAGTACGCTCGCTGGACTTCCGGGTCGTCGCGCAATTGCGCGGAGTCATTCGACAAAACCACGCGGCCGGTCTCGAGCACGTACCCTCGGCGCGAGACGTCGAGCGCGTAGTTGGCGTTCTGCTCCACCAGGAGAATCGCGACGCCGTCCCGGTTGATCTGGGCGATCGTCTCGTAGATCCTCTGCACCAGGATCGGAGCGATCCCCATCGACGGCTCGTCGAGCATCAGGAGCCGCGGACGGGCCATCAGCGCACGTCCGATCGCCAGCATCTGCTGCTCACCGCCCGACATCGTCCCCGCTTTCTGCTTGTGGCGCTCGCGTAGCCGCGGGAACAGCTCGTATACCCGCTCGAGATCCTCGCCGATCCCCGCGTCGCGGCGGTAGTGGGCGCCGAGCTCGAGGTTCTCACGCACGGTCATGCGGGGAAAGCAGTGGCGGCCCTCGGGCGCCAGCGCGATTCCGTGCGAGACGACCTCGTGCGCCTGGACTCGGGTGATCTCCTCGCCGGCGAAGCGGATCGTGCCTCTCCTGGCCGGCGTAAGGCCCGAGATCGAGCGCAGCGTCGTCGACTTGCCGGCTCCGTTGGAGCCGATCAGGGTCACGACTTCGTTCTCTTCCACCGTCAGCGAGATGCCCTTGAGCGCTTCGATCGACCCGTAAAACGTGTGGATCTCGTCGACTTCGAGCAGCGCCATCAGTCCTGCTTCCCGAGGTAGGCCTCGACCACGCGAGGGTCACCCCGGACCTCGGCCGCCGACCCCTCGGCGATCTTCTCGCCGTAGTCGAGCACGGTGACGCGCTCGGACACGCCCATCACCACCTTCATGTCGTGCTCGATCAAGAGGATCGTCAGGTTCAGCTCATCGCGCAGCTGGCGCATGAATTCGGTCAGCCGGGTCGACTCCTGGGGGTTCATCCCGGCCGTCGGCTCGTCGAGCAATAAGAGCGTCGGTTCGGACGCGAGCGCGCGGGCGATCTCGACGCGGCGCTGATCGCCGTAGGAGAGCTGCGCAGAGAGCTGGTCGAACAGGTTTGGCGGCAAGCCGACGTAGCTGAGCAGCTCTCTGGCGCGCTCCCGGACCTCGCGCTCCTCCTTGCGGATCCACGGCGGCCGGACGATCGAGCCGATCAGACCGGCGCGCATCCGCGCGTGGCGTCCGATCATCACGTTTTCGACCGCGCTCATCGCCCCGAACAGCCGGATGTTCTGAAATGTGCGCGCGACCCCGAGACCGGTGATCACGTCCGGACGCGAGCGGCTGATGTTGCGCTCTCCGAGGAAGATCAGTCCCGCAGTCGGCTTGTAGAGCCCGGTCAGCATGTTGAACAGCGTCGTCTTGCCGGCGCCGTTGGGGCCGATCAACGACACGATTCCGTGACGCGGGATCTCCAATGAGACGTCGTTGACCGCGGTCAGCCCCCCGAACGCCTTGGTCACGTGATCGACGCGCATGACCGCCGGGACCGGCGGCGCTTCGGCGGTGGTGGCGCTCAAGAGGAGCCCCCCTCCACCAGTTGCGCGTCCTCGGCGGCGATCTCCGATGTCAGCTCGAGGCGCCGCCGGCGCTCCGGTACCAGGCCCTGGGGGCGCAGCACCATCACCAGCACGAGCAGGAAGCCGAAGATCCCGTACTCGATCTCGGTCAGCGGGAAGTTGAGCCCCAGCTTTTGCGGCAGGCTGTTGAGCACATCGGGGATCAGATACTGGTTGATGTAGCCGAGCAGCAGTCCGCCGAGCACCGCGCCCCAGACCGACCCCAAGCCGCCGATGATGACCATCGCGAGCACGAAGATCGAGAACCCGAACTGGAACTGGCCGGCGTTGACCTCGGTGTAGTAGGTCCCGAGGAAGGCGCCCGACATGCCGCCGAACATCGCCCCGATCGCGTACGCCGACAGCTTCGTCTTGACCAGCGGGATCCCCATCGAGACCGCCGCCACCTCGTCCTCGCGCAGCGCCACCCAAGCCCGTCCGATACGCGAGTCGCGCAGCCGCAGGTTGACGAACAGAACCACCAGCAGGATCGCCAGGATCAGCCAGTACCACGGTCTCAGGTTGAGCAGGCTGAAGGAACCGATGCCGGGGAAGTACGGTGCATCGACGGCGCTGATGCCGAGGTTGCCGGCGGTCAGGGTCATGCCGCCGCCGACGTGGACGCTCTGGCCGTTGACGGCGACCACGCCGATGATCTCCCCGAAGGCGAGCGTCACGATCGCGATGTAGTCCCCGCGCAGCCGCAGCGTCGGGAGCCCGATGATGATCCCGGCGATCGCGCAGATCGCGGCGGCGCAGATCAGGATCAGGATGAAGTTCAGGTGCACGCCGATCTCGGTCGCGGCGATGCCGGAGACGCCGACGTGGACGTGCGCCTTGAAGAAGAAGTCCGAGCCGAACCAGCCCAGCGAGTAGGCGCCGAGCGCGTAGAACGCCACGTACCCGAGGTCGAGCAGGCCGGCGAAGCCGACGACGATGTTCAGGCCGAGGGACATGACCGCGAACGCGACCGCGATGATCGTCGCGTTCATGAAGCCGCTGTCCGTGCTGAAGAAGAACGGCAGCACGATCCCGATCACGATCAGGATCACCGCCAGCGTCCTGGACCAGCGGGCGGCCAGCCAGGACGGCGGGGTCGGCAGGCGCTCGAAGAGCGCCTGGCGCCACTCGGACAGCTGGGCCTTGAGCTCGTTCATCCGGCCTCGCGTGTCTCCTCGCCCAGCAGCCCTCGCGGCCGCAGGATCATGATCATGATCAGGTAGCCGAACACCACCGCCTCGGTCCACTGCGGGCCCATGCGCGCATCCGCCAGTGCTTGGATCACGCCGATGATCAGGCCCCCCAGGACGGCGCCGCGAACGTTGCCGATGCCGCCCATGACCGCGGCCGTGAACGCGATCAGGCCGGCCCTGAAGCCCTGGAAGTACCAGATGTTCGTCTCGTACAGAGCGTAGACCAGGCCGGCGGCGCCGGCGAGCATCCCGCCGAGCAGGAACGTCAGCGAGATCGTCGCGTTGACGTTGATCCCCATCAGCCGCGCGGCCTCGGGGTCCTGCGCCGTCGCCCGCATCGCCCGCCCGGCGCGGGTTTTGTTGATGAACCAGGCGAGCCCGAACACGAGCGGCAGCATGACCAGAATCGCGAGGATGTAGCCGCGCACGATCGGTACGCCCGAGATGTTGAACACGGTCTGGCTTTCGCGGATCAGGTCCGGGGTGCCGATCGGCGAGCCGCCCTGCCACAGCAGCCCGACGTTCTGGAGAATGAACGAGAACCCGACCGCCGTGATCAGGGGCGCCAGCTTCGGTGCCCCTCGTAACGACCGGTAGGCGACCCGCTCGATCAACACGTTGAGCGAGCCGCAGATCGCCATCGAGACGATCAGCGTCAGGATCAGACCCGCGATCAAGCCCACCGGGCCCGTCGCAAGCCCCAGCCCGAGCGTGCCCCAGAAGCCCGCGGCGGTGAAGGAGCCGATCATGAACACGTCCCCGTGGGCGAAGTTGATCAGCTCGATGATCCCGTAGACGAGCGTGTAGCCGATCGCGATCAACGCCCAGATCGCCCCGTTGGAGAGGCCCTGGACGAAGTTGAAGCCCAGGCTCGACAGGTCGTGCTGGATCACCGGGTGTCCGGCGACCACCCCGGCCTGGTAGCCGTGCGTGAGATCGCGGACGCCGTAGTAGATCGGCAGCGCGGCGAGCGCCACGATCAGGCCCCAACGTCCCGAGAAGCGCCGCACCGCGGCCAGCGGGCGCGTTGCGGGGGCCGGCATTCTCGGCGTTAGTGAATGCGCTTCCAAGGTTCAGAGAAGGGTTGTAGGGAGGGCACGCAGCGCGCGCCCTCCCCGAACCGGCTCAGCCGACCGTCTTCGTCGGCGTGATCGTCTTGAAGAACACCGGGTCACCGTTGGCGACCTTGTAGAGGCCATATGACTTCAGTGTGGTGTCCCCGTTCTTGTCGAACCCGTAGGTCCCCAGCACCGAGTTGCGGGTCTTGATCGCAAACAGGGCGCTTAGCACGGCGGACTTGCTGTTGCCCTGAGCGCCGAGCTTGGCGATCGTGTCGAGCCCGAGCTTCATCGCCTCGTAGCCGTAGATCGCGTAGGGATCCGGATTCGCCGAGCCGAACTTCGCCTTGTAGGCGGCGAGGAACTGCTTGCCGCCGGGGTACGCGCTCAGGTTCTGAGTGGCGACCGTGCATTGCATCAGCGGGTTGATGTCCGCCGGCACGCCGCCCATCTTCTGGTTGGTGTACGAGCTCGTGCAGACGCCGTCGGGGCCGAAGATCTTCGCCTTCGGCAGCGCGGAATGAACGTCCTTGGTGATCTGCACGGCACCGTTGGACACGATCCCCGAGAAGAAGAAGCAGTCGGCTCCCTGGTCCTTGATCGTGCTCGCGTAGGAGCGGAAGTTCGGCGAGGTCGGATCAATCCCGGTGTTGCTGGTGATCGTCATGCCGTAGGACCCCTTCTCGAGCCCCAGGAGCGTGGCGAGCCCGGCGCCGTAGGCCTCCTTGTCGTTGGCCACGGCCACCTTGGTGCAACCGGCCTGCTTCATGGCGATCAGACCGGCGGCGGCCTGGATCGAGTCGATCGGGACGATCCGCAGGTAGTTGCGCTTACCCGTGGGGTAGTACTTCTGCGGCTCGCCTGGGGCACTGCCGGGGAGGTTGGTCGTCAGGCCGACGTAGGTGTTGGCCGGGCTGACCATCGGGATGCCGCCCTGGTTGAGGAGCGGGATCGAGACCTCGCTCGCGCCCGAGTTGAACTCGCCGATGTAGTAGACCGCCTTCGGGTCGGCGGCCGCCTTACGGGCGTTGGCCGCGGTCTGACCGGGATCCCACTTGCCCGCCGCCGCCGTCGAGTCGTCGAGCGACTGATAGTTGACGGTGAACTGGCCAGCCTTGCCCCCCGCCTCCGAGAGCGCGAGCTTGATGCCGTTGACCATCGGGTCGGTTTGCGCCGTCGACGCGCCCTGCAGCGGAAGGCTCGAGTAGATATCGATCGTCTTGGAGCCGCCGCTGCTGCTGGCGCCGCTCTTGCCGCTGGAGCTGCTACTGCTGCTGCTGCTTCCACAGGCGCTCAGGGCGAGGACTGCCGCCAGCATCAGGCCACCTCTCACCGCCTTGCCGAGAAAACTCATAAAACACCCTCCTCTAGGTCGTTCCGGGCGACCACGTGACCCGGTGCGCGGAGACTATTCATGGCCTCGGACTACAGCAAGCCAACGCAGTTTTTCGCCGGTATGGGCCGGGCCGCCTAACAGAAACCAAACGTGCGGCCCGTGACCCGCTCAGCCGCGCATCGCCTTCCAGAAGTGCAGCTGACCGTTCCCCACCGTGTAGACCCCGTAGCGGGCCAAGGTCGTGTCGCCATCGCCGTCGATGCTGTAGGCGCCCAGCACGCTGCGCCGGTCGCGCGTGGCGAAGATCGCGTCCAGCACGTTGGAGCGCAGCGCCGCGCTGTTCCCGTCGCGGGTGGCGCGCGCGATCGCGTCGAGCATCAGGCTCATCGCCTCGTAGCCGAAGATCGCGTACGGCTGAGGGGCTCCGTAGCGACGTTCGTAAAGGGCAAAGAACCGCCGGCCCGGGGGCGGGTAGGCCGCCGGGTCCAGGGTCGCGACCGTTATCAGCACGCGCGCATCGAGCGAAAGCGGGATCCCGCCGAGAGCGGGGTTGACGAACGTGCTCTGCGCCAGACCCGCCGAGCCGAAGAACTTCGCCTGCGGCAGCGCTGCGGCGACCTGCCTGGTCGCGAGGGCGACGTTGTCCTTGGTGATCGCGCCGAGCACCACGCAATCGGCGCCACTCTGGGCGACGCTAGTGGCCAGCGAGCTGAAGTCGGTCGCCTTGGGCTCGAACTCCTGCGAACCGACGACCGTCAGGCCCGCGGCCCTGGCGGCGACCTGGAAGCTCTCCGCGAGGTCGCGCCCGTCTACTTCATCGTCGTCGAGAACGTAGGTCCGGCTGCATCCCGAGCTCCGCGCCAATCGCGCCAAGACGCTTGCTTGCACGGCGTCCGAGGGCACCACCCGGGCGAAGGTGCGGCGCCCCGTCGGATAGTACTTTCCCGGCTCTCCGGGACCCGCCTGCGGACCGCCGGCGGTGAGTCCGACGGCGGTGCTGGAGGGGCTGATCTGCGGAATCCCGGTTCGGTTCAGGAGCGGAATCGAGACCGCGCTGGCGCCCGAGTTGTACTCGCCGATGTACCCGATGGTCGTCTTGTCGAGTATCGCCAAGCGGGCGTTCGCGGTCGTCTGACCGGGATCCCAGCCGCCGCTCTGGACAGTGGAGTCGTCGAGATCCTTGAAGGCGATCCGGTAGGAGCCGACTCGGGCGTGAACCGAGTCCAGCGCGAGTTCGGCACCCCGCAGGACGGCCATACCGCCGACGCTCGAGGCGCCGTGCAGCGGAACGCTTGCGTAGATCGTTAGCCGCTCGCCTCCGATCTTGTCGCCCCGCGCCGAACTCGTTCCGCATCCGGCCAGGGCCACCGCGGCGCCGCAAGCCGCCGTCGCGACCACGAGCGCCAGCCGCGCACGGTTCGTCGGGGTCAACCGTGCAATTGGACAAACCTGAACGGAACGAGCTTGCCCCCTTCAACGCGCCCGAAGACGAATGGCGCGATGCTCGGGTCGCCGCCGCTGATCGAGTAGGTGCCGATCGCCGAGCTGCGATCCTTGAGCCCGCGGAAGTCTTTGACTACGTCGGCTCGGTTGTTGGCCAGCGAGCCGGCCTGGCCGAGGACCGCCAGCACGGCTGACATCGCCTCGTAGCCGAAGATCGCCTGCGGCGCCGGGGCGTGTCCGTAGGCGCGCGTGAAGTCCGACACGAACGTGCGCCCCGCAGGCGGCAGGTTGCGGGGCAGAAAGCCCGGCGAGGACACCAACAGCCGCTGCTGCGCGCCGGGGCTGAGCGCGGACACGAACGCGGGGTCGTAGAGCCCCGACGGCGCGAACAGCTTGGCGTTCGGGCTCGCGCTCGCAGCCTGGTCCAGGGCGCGTGTCGCGCCGGCGCGGGCGGCCGGGCTGGCGGCGCTGGCTCCGTAGAACACGGCGTCGGCCGCGGTGGGGCTGGCGACGATTCCCATCCCGGCGGATCTGGCGTCTTGGCGGACCTCGAGCGCGACCGCGGCGCCGTACTTCTGCCCGTCGCTCGAGACGTAGAGCTTCGAGAGGTGCTGGTCCTGCATTTCCCCCACCAGCGCCTTGGCCTCGACGCCCGAGTTCGGCACCACGCGCGCGAACGTCTCGTTGTAGGTGGCGTGGCTGGGGTAGAAGGAGGTCGGCGAGCTCGACACGGGCGGGATCGCCTGCGTCAGGTAGACCGCGGTGTCGGCGGGGCTGACCTGGAGCAGCCCCTGCTGGTTGAGGATCTCGACCGAGACCTGCGAGGTCCCGGGCTGCAGTTCGCCGAGGTAGGCGATCGCGCTCTGATCCGCGATCGCGGTGCGCGCGTTGTCCGACAGCTCGCGGCCGTCGAGCTTGACCAGTCTGACGGTGAAGCTGCCCGCCTTGCCGCCGGCCTGCTGGAGCGCCAGCTGCTCGGCGTCGAGGGCGTCGGCGGCGGCTTGCTGGCCCGATCCGCCGGGCGGTTGGCTGGCATAAACGGTCAGCGTCCGTCCGCTTACCGTGACCGCCGAGCTGCCCCCCTTGCCCGCGGTTGAGCACCCGGCCAGGGCCAGCGCGGCGCAAGCGCCCACCCAGACCGCACGGGTCCTCACCAGCACCCGCTGCGCTTCGCTAATCCCGCCGGCCGGGCAGGAACGGAAGCAGATTGCGGACGCCGATCGCAACCAGCACCATCACGATCGCGGTCATGATGGCGTCGCGCCCGCTCACGCTGAGCGCCCAGATGATGATCCAGAGACAAAGGCCGGCGGTGGCGGTGAGAATCAGGCCCATCGCCCGGGCATCTTAGTGCTTCACGCGGGCGCCGACAGCGCCGCCGAGAACGCACCGACAAGCTCGGACACCGCCCCCACCGGGTCGGCGGCCTCTCCCGCGGCTCGCACCAGCCGGCTGCCGACGATCACCCCATCGGCCCCCGCCGCCGCGGCGGCGGCGGCCTGCTCGGGGGTCCCGATCCCGAAGCCGACCGCCACCGGCACCTCGGTCTGGGCGCCGGCGCGCCTGATGAGCGCCTCGAGGCCGTCCTCGCCGCCGGTCCGTTCGCCCGTCGTCCCGGTCAGCGAGACCGCGTACAGAAACCCGCGCGCCGCGGCGGCGATCCTGGCCAGGCGCTCCTCCGGGGTGGTCGGCGCGACGAGCGGCACCAGCGCGATCCCCCGCTCCTCGCACGCCTCGAGCGCGCTTTGGGACTCCTCGAACGGCAGGTCGGGGACGATCAGCCCGCTGACGCCCGACTGCGCGAGCGCGTCGACGAAGCGCTCCAGCCCGCGGGCGAGGACGACGTTCGCGTAGCACATGACGATTACGGGGACGCGCTGCGCGATCGCCCGTCCCACGTCGAGGACCGCAGGCAGCGTCGCACCGCCGGCCAGCGCGGCGGTGGCGGCGGCGTGGATCACGGGGCCGTCGGCGAGCGGATCGGAGAACGGGACTCCGAGCTCGACCAGGTCAGCGCCCGCGCGGGCGTACGCGAGCCCGATCCGTCGCGAGATGACCAAGCTGGGAAAACCCCCCATCAGGTAGGGCATCAGTGCGGCGCGGCGGCCATCGGCCCGCGCTCGGGCGAAAGCCTCGGCGATCAGCTCGATGCCGCTCGTGGGCTGCGTCACCGGTAGCGACTCGAGCTGTCGAGCTCCCCGAGCTGCGCGAGCGCTTCAGCCAGGTCCTTGTCGCCTCGGCCCGACAGGCAGACGAGATCGAGCTCGCTGCCGGAATTCTCGAGCACCCAGGCGAGCGCGTGAGCACTCTCGAGGGCGGGGATGATCCCCTCCAGGCGTGCGGTCCTGGCGAAGGCTTCGAGCGCCTGGCGGTCGTCGATCGCGACGTAGCGCGCGCGGCCGCGATCGCGCAGCCAGGCGTGCTCGGGGCCGCTGCCGGGATAATCGAGCCCGGCGGAGATCGAGTGCGCTTCGAGGATCTGCCCGTCCTCGTCCTGCAGGATCGCCGAGTATGCCCCGTGCAGGACCCCGGGGAGTCCCGCTGCGGTGAGCGGGGCGCCGTGGCGGCCGCTCTCGATCCCCTTCCCCGCGGCTTCGACCCCGATCAGCTGCACTTCGGGGTCGTCCACGAACGGCGTGAACACGCCGATCGAGTTCGAGCCACCCCCCACGCACGCCACCACGCGCGCGGGCAGCCGTCCGGCGCGCTGCAGCAACTGCGCCCGGGCCTCCTCACCGATCACGCGCTGAAGGTCGCGAACGAGCGCCGGATACGGCGCCGGGCCCACGCACGAGCCGATGATGTAGTGGGTGCTCTGCACGTTCGTTACCCAGTCGCGAATCGCTGCCGAAACGGCCTCCTTGAGCGTTCGCGCCCCCGCCTTGACCGGTTCCACGCGCGCACCCAGCAGCCCCATCCGCTCGACGTTGGGCTTCTGGCGGCGCATGTCCTCGGTGCCCATGTAGACGATGCACTCGAGGTCGAGCAGCGCGCAGGCGGTCGCCGTCGCGACCCCGTGCATGCCGGCGCCCGTCTCGGCGATGATCCGCCGCTTGCCCATCCGCCTGGCCAGCAGCGCCTGGCCGAGCGCGTTGTTGATCTTGTGCGCGCCGGTGTGGTTGAGGTCCTCGCGCTTCAGGAAGATCGGGTGACCAGCGGCCTCGCTCAGCCGCGAGGCGAGATACAGCGGCGAGGGGCGGCCCACGTAGTCGCGCAGCAGCCCGTCGAGCTCAGCCTTGAACGCCGGATCGTCGCGCGCCTGCAGCCACGCGCGCTCGAGTTCGGCGAGCGCCGGCATCAGCGTCTCGGGGACGTACTGCCCCCCGTAGGGGCCAAACCGGTGCTCAATCGCGCTCATGCGGCCCGCGGCGCGCTGGGGGCGACGGGCGCGGCGCTCGAGGCGACGGCGGCGGCAAAAGCCTCGAGCTTGTCCCGGTCCTTGCGCCCAGGCCGCGCTTCCACGCCGGTCGCGACGTCGACCGCGAACGGCCTGACCGCGGCGATCGCGTTAACGACGTTGGCGGGGTTCAGGCCTCCGCTGAGGATCACCGGGATGTCGCCTCGGTGGGCGCCGGCCAGCTCCCAGGCGAAGGTCGCGCCGGTGCCGCCCGGCACCCCGCGGACGTAGCTGTCGAGCAGGTGGAAGTCAGTGTGGAAAGCCGCCAGCGCCTGGATGTCGGCGCGGCTGTGTACGCGGGCCGCCTTGATCACGCGGCAACCGGTCCGACGTGCCGCTTCACCGCAGAACACGGGGCCCTCGTCGCCGTGCAGCTGCAGAATCGTGAAGCCTGCCGTGTCAGCGGCGCGAGCGAGTTGGTCGAGCGTCGGATTGACGAACACGCCTACCAGCTCGACTTGGCGCCGGTAGGCGGCGGCGATCTCGGCGGCCACGTCCAGCTCGCAGCGGCGCGGCGAGCCGGGCCAGGTGATCATCCCCAGTGCCCAGGCGCCGGCTTGCACCGCCAGCGAGGCGTCCCGCAGGCTGGTGATTCCGCAGAACTTGATCTTCGGCTGCACACCCACATCGTAGGGCGGTCGTCGCCGCCTCCTGGGCAGCGGTGGGACGTATACCTCACATAGGTCCAGATCGTCCTAACAGTGGGCCCGGGAAGAGCGAAAGTCGGACGACTAGACAGGGGCGCCAGTGAGCGCGCGGCACGCCGCTTCGATATCCGGCGCGCGCATCAGCGCCTCGCCCACGAGCACGGCATCCACCCCCGCGCCCGCGAGCTGGTCCAGCTCCCCCCGCGTCCGAAAGCCCGACTCGGCCACCACCAGCGACCCGTCAGGAGCCCGGGGCGCCAGCACGTGCGTGCGCTCGGTGTCGACCTCGAGTGTCGTCAGGTCGCGGTTGTTGATCCCGATCGTGCGCGCGCCGAGCTCTGCCGCCACGTCGAGCTCGGCCTCGTCGTGGACCTCGACCAGCACCCCGAGGCTCAGCGACTGCGCTTGGGCGTAGAGGCTGGCCAGCTCCGAGGCCTGCAGCGCGGCGACGATCAGCAGGATCGCGTCGGCCCCGGCCGCCAGCGACTCGGTCACCTGGTAGGCGTCGACGACGAAGTCCTTGCGGAGGATCGGGAGCGTCGAAGCCTCGCGGGCTCGGCTCAGGTCGGCGAGCGTGCCGCCGAAGCTCGCCGCCTCGGTCAGGATCGACAGCGCCTCGGCGCCGCCGCGCTCGTAGGCCCCGACCACGTCCTGCACCGCGAGCCCATCGCGGATCAGACCGGCCGAAGGCGAGCGCCGCTTGTGCTCGGCGATCACCGCCACGCCCGGGCCCGAGAGCGCCGGCGCGAACGGCCGCAGCGGCCCCTGCTCCAGCCGCGCCGAGGCCGCCAGCTCGAGCTCTCGCAGCGGCGCCGCCACCCGGCGGCGGGCGACCTCGGACCGGGTCCGCGCCACGATCTGCTCGAGCGCGTTCATGCCGCCCAGCGCTGCTGGAGCGCGTTCATCGGCCTGGGGCGAGCTCGTGCGTGGCGGCGACGAACCGCTCCAGCGTCGATGCGGCCGCGCCGGACTCGATCGCCCGTTCGGCGGCGCGGACGCCCTCGACGAGCGAATCCGAGCCGCCGCCGGCGTAGATCGCGGCCCCTCCGTTGAGGACCGCCAGCTCGCGTGCCGGTCCGCGCTCCCCGGCGAGGATCCGGCGCGCCGTGTCGGCGTTCTGGGCCGGATCACCGCCCGGGATCGCTTCAGCCGGCGCCCGCTCGAGCGCCAGCTCCTCGGGCGTCACGCGGTAGCTCGAGATTCCCTGCGCCGTGACCTCGACGACTTTGGTGGGCGCGGAGATGCTGAGCTCGTCGAGCCCATCCTCGCTCGAGACCAGCAGCGCGTGCTCGGTCCCGAGCAGCGCCAGCGCCCCGGCCATCGTCTCGAGAAAGGCCGGGTCAGAGACGCCGATCAGCTGCCGGCGAGCCCCGGCGGGGTTGGTCAGCGGACCAAGGAAGTTGAAGATCGTCCGGACCGCCAGCTCACGGCGGACCCCGACCACGTAACGGGTCGCCTGGTGGTGGGCGGGAGCGAACATGAAGCCAAAGCCGATTTGCTCGATGCAGCGCGCGACCGCGGCCGGGGCAAGGTCGATTCGGGCCCCCAGCGCCTCGAGCACATCGGCCGAGCCGGACAGCCCCGTGGCCGAGCGGTTGCCGTGCTTGGCAACGGTGCAGCCGGCTCCGGCGGCGATCAAGGCCGCGGTGGTGGAGACGTTGAAGGTTCGCCGCCCACCGCCGGTGCCCGCGGTGTCGAGCAGCTTCTCGCGCCCGACGATGACCCGCGTCGACAGCGCCCGCATCGTACGCGCCAGCCCCGCTAGCTCCTCGATCGTCTCACCCTTCGTCCGCAACGCGATCAGGAAGGCGGCGATCTGTACGTCCGAGGCGTTGCCGCGCATGATCTCCGACAGCACCGCCGCCGAGTCCTCGAGGCTCAGGTCGCGGCCGCTGGCCAGCGCGTCGATCGAGCTGGTGACGAGCCCGGCGGCGCCGTTCATCGGTGCGCCTTGATCATCGGACGGTGCACTAGCGGCCGCCGAGGAAGTTGGCGAGCAGCTCACGACCTTGATCGGTGAGCACCGACTCGGGGTGGAACTGCACCCCCTCGGCCGGCAGCTCACGATGGCGGACGGCCATCACGATCCCGTCGAAGCTCGCACTTCGCTCGAGCACGGCCGGGAGCGACGGGTCCGCGATCAGCGAGTGATAGCGCCCCACCTCCAGCGGCGACTCGAGGCCGGCGAAGATGGTTCTGCCGTCGTGCTCGATCGTGGCGGTCTTCCCGTGCACGGGGGCGTGGGTCACGACCCTCCCCCCCCACGCCTGGACCAGGGCCTGGTGGCCGAGGCATACGCCGAGCGTCGGGATCCCGGCGCGCGGGAAGCGGCGCACGGCCTCGAGCGAGATCCCGGCCTGGTCCGGGGTGCATGGTCCCGGCGAGACGATCACGCGGTCATAGCCGCGCACCAGCAAGTCCGTCACCGTCGCGCGGTCGTTGCGGACGACCTCGATCTCGGGGGGTGGGTGGGACGACATCCCGACGTACTGGACCAGGTTGTAGGTGAAGCTGTCGTAGTTGTCGATCACGAGCACTCTCATCGAGCGCCAACGGTAACGAGAGAGGGCATCGGGTAAGGCCAGCCGGGCCGCGACAGCCGATTCGCCTAGGGCCAGTCGGGCTGCGCGACGGCGAGCTCGATCGCCGCGGTGACGGCGCGCGCCTTGGCCTCGGACTCCCGGAACTCGTACTCGGGCCTGGCGTCCGCGACGGTCCCGCCGCCGGCCTGAATGTGGGCCACGCCATCCTTGACGACGACCGTGCGGATGTGGATGCAGGTGTCGAGATCACCGGTGTAGCTGGCCCAGCCGATCGCGCCGCCGTAGCCGCCGCGCTTGACGGGCTCGAGCTCGTCGATGATTTGCATCGCCCGGACCTTGGGAGCGCCGGAGAGGGTGCCGGCCGGCAGTACCGAGCGCAACGCATCCAGGGCCCCCACTCCGGGGCGCAGCCTCCCGGCGACGCTCGAGACGATGTGCATCACGTGGCTGTAGCCCTCGACCTCCATGAAGCTCTCGACCTCGACGCTTCCGTACTCGCACACGCGCCCAAGGTCGTTGCGGCCGAGATCGACCAGCATCACGTGCTCGGCGCGCTCCTTCTCGTCCGCGAGCAGCTCATCGGCCAGCGCACGGTCCTCGTCGAGGTCCGCTCCGCGGGGCCGCGTGCCGGCGATCGGCCGGGTGGCCACCCGGCGGCCGGTGACGGTGATCCGCGGCTCGGGGCTGGCGCCGGCGATCTCGAAGTCGCCGAAGTCGAGGAAGTACATGTACGGGCTCGGGTTGACGGCCCGCAGGCCCCGGTAGATCGAGAACGCCTCGACGGGGACGGGCGCCGACCAGCGCTGCGAGGGCACGACCTGGAACACGTCCCCCGCGTAGATGTACTCGATGATTCGCGCGACGGTCGCCTCGAACTGCTCGCGCGCCATATTGGACTCGAAGACCGGGCTGGCGCGGGCCGGCGCCGGCGCGCGCGAAGGGCGCGGCACCGGGCCCTCGAGCCGCCAGCGAACCTCGGCGATCGTCTCCAGCGCTTGGCGGTAGGAGGCGTCGACGTCGTCGTCGGCGTACACGTTGGCGACCACCGTGACCGTGTGCTTGAGGTGGTCGAACGCGACCAGCGCGTCGGTCAGCATCAGCGCCAGGTCGGGAACGCCGAGCGGATCGGGATTCGGCGCCCCCAGCGGCTCGACCGAGCGGACCAGGTCATAGGCGAACATGCCCACCGCTCCACCCGCGAAGGGAGGCAGCACCGCACCGGGCGCCGCACCCGAAGGGTCGGGCACCGCACCCGAAGGGTGCGGTCGGGACAGCTTGGCGACGCGAAAGCCGCCCAACTCGGCGGCCGCGAGCGCGTAAGGGTCGCCGGGGTCCCCCAGCGACCAGCGCAGCACCTTGCGCGGCCGGTAGCCAATGAACGAATAGCGCCCCACGCGACCCTGGTCGGCCGATTCGAGCAGGAACGATGGGTCCGGCTGGCCTTCGAAGCCGACCAGCCCCCGGAGCTTGAGAAACGCCGAGACCGGCGTCTGACAGTCGTCGATGAACGTCTCGCAAACCGGGATCAGGTTGTAGCGCGCCGAAAGCTGGCGCACCTGCTCCAGCGACGGAGTCGGCCCCACCGACCGGGCTTCAGCGCCCGCGACGGCCATCGAGCACCCGCTCGGCGTGGGCGAGCGTCAGATCACGGCCGCGCAGCAGCACCGCCAGGTGATAGATCAGGTCAGCGGCCTCCTCGGCCACCCGCTCGTCGCATTCCTCGCGCGCGGCGCGGGCCACCTCCTCTGCCTCCTCCTGCACCTTCGCGCCGGACAGCCCCGGATGGTCCAGCAGCGACGCGGTGTAGGAGCCTTCGGGCGGCGAGCTCGCCCGCTCGGCGATCGTGCGCTCGAGCGTCGGCAGGGCCTCGTAAGGCGCCGCGGGCTCCAGGTCGCCCCGGTAAAAGCACGTGCGCTGGCCCGTGTGGCACGCCGGCCCCGCGGGCTCGACCAGCACCACCAGCGCGTCGCCGTCACAGTCGTAGCGGATCGCCCTGACCAGCTGGACGTTGCCCGAGGTCCCGCCCTTGTGCCAGAGCTCCTGGCGCGAGCGGCTGAAGAAATGAGTCTCGCTCGTCTCGCGCGTGCGCCGGAGCGCCTCCGAGTTCATGTAGGCGAGCGTCAATACTTCTCCGCTGCGCCAGTCCTGCACGATGCACGGGACCAATCCGCGCTCGTCGAATGCGACCTGCGAGTCGTCCACGGCCAGGATTCTAGGTGCGCGGGCTATTCGATCCCGAGCCTGTCGAGCAGCCGTTCGTCCGTGCGCCAGTGGCGGCGGACGCGCACCGACAGCTCGAGATGCACCTTGGCGCCGAGCTCGCGCTCGATCGCCCGGCGCGCCGCGACCCCGATCGACTTGATCATCCGGCCCCCGGACCCGATCAAAATCCCCTTCTGGGACTCGGTCTCGGTCAGCACGACCGCCTCGATCGCCACCAGGTTCGCCCGCGGGTGGCGGATCTCCTGGACCTCCACCTCGACCGCGTGAGGGACCTCTTCGCGCGTGCGGGCCAGGACCTGCTCGCGCACCAGCTCGGCCAGTAGCACGGTCTGGGCCTGGTCGGAGCGCTGGGCAGCCGAGAAGTAGAACGGCCCGGGCGGTAGAAGCCCGATCAGATGATCGACGAGCTCCGGCACGCCGGTGCCCCGGCGCGCCGAGACGGGAAAGATCTCCTCGGCCAGCTCGAGCTCGGCCGCGGCCTGGAGCGCGGCCGCTGTCCGGCGCTGCTCGGCGCGATCGATTTTGTTGACGGCGATCGTCACAGGCACCGGAGCGCGGCGCAGCAACTCGGCGATGAAACGGTCCCCGGGCCCCACCCCCTGCTCGGCGCTCACCACCAGCAGGCAGCCGTCGGCGTCGGCCAGCTCGCGCTCCACGCGGTGCTGCATCCGCTCGGTCAGCGCGTCGCGGGGGCGCTGCACGCCGGGCAGATCGATCAGGATCAGCTGCCAGTCGGCACCGGTCGCGACGCCACGGATCGCCCGCCGGGTGGTCTGCGGCTTGTCTGACACGATCGCGACCTTGGCACCGACGATCGCGTTGGCGAGCGTGCTCTTGCCCACGTTCGGGCGTCCGGCGAGGGCGACGAAACCGGATCTGGTCCGCTGCGGCACCGCGCCGGCCAGGCTCAGTTGACCCACCTCATGAGCTCGGCCTGGAGCGCGAGCATCTCGCCATCGTCGGTCTCGTGATCCATCCCGCTCAGGTGCAGCGCGCCGTGGACCACGGCTGCGCGGAGATCCTCGGTGCGAGGAGGGCAGATGACGATGTCTCCCAGCTCTCGCGGACCCGCGCTGGTGCCGTTCTCGTCAACGCCGAACGACAGCACGTCGGTGGCCTCGTCGATCTGCCGATGCTCGCGGTTGAGCTCGCGGCTGCGATCCTCGTCGACGAACTCGATCGCGATGTGCCCCTCGTCGATGTCGGCCGAGGACAGAGCGAGCGCGCACAGCTCCTCCAGCTCGACGGCGGTTGGCCCGTCGGTGTAGACGGCCTCGATGCCGATCACCTCGACGTCGAGCATGCTCGACGCCCTAAGCTCGTTTTCGAGGGAACAGCTCTGGGGCCAGGCGCTGGGAGTGCTCGTTGTAGGCGGCGACGATTCTGCGCACGAGCTTGTGGCGGACCACGTCCTCCTCGCCGAAGCGGACGAACTCGATTCCCTCCACCTCGGACAGGATCTCGGACACCACCACCAGCCCCGAGTCCTGCTCGCGGGGCAGGTCGATCTGGGTGATGTCTCCGGTGA
>JBPCQU010000176.1:0-5097 GCA_050997795.1 Solirubrobacteraceae bacterium
GCGGCCTACCCGGACCTTGGCGGGTCACCTGCAAACGGTCCTGCTTGGCCTAGCATCGGGTGGGGTTTACCTGGCCGCCGCGTCACCGCGACGCCGGTGCGCTCTTACCGCACCATTTCACCCTTACCGGCCTGGGGCTCTGCAGCGGCTCCAGGCTTAGGCGGTGTCTTTTCTGTGGCACTTTCCCGCGGGTTTCCCCGGGTCGGCGTTACCGACCACCCTACCCTGTGATGTCCGGACTTTCCTCGAAGGTCATACCTCCGCGACTGCTCAGCCTGCGCCACCGAGGATAGCGCCGGGCTGGACTCCGGCCAAGCGCCGGGCTGGCGCCAGCCAGGCACCGGCCTTGGCGCTAGCCGAGCGTCGTGTCGCAGCCTCGGCAGCGCCCGCCTCCGGGCACGCCGCGCCCTCGGCGCCCAGCCTCGCTAGGTCCGGCGGCGCCCGAGTCATCCGGCGGCGGCGCATGCGTGCCGTACACCGGCGCCATCTCGCCGCCGCACGCGGGGCAGCAGACCGAGTGGTGGGCCGCGAGTCCCTCCCACACCCCAGCCAGGAACTCATCCAGGGTCGGCTCGCGGCCCAAGTCGTCGAACAGGGAAGGCGCCGCGTGCGCTCGGCCGGGCGCGTGGGCGCTGGATGAACCGAGCGCCAGCGTGCTCACGAGATGTTCCTCATCAGGCCGACCACGCGCCCGAGAACCCGCACATCCCGGCTGCGGATCGGTTCCATCGAGGCGTTCTCGGGCTGCAGCCGGACGTGATCGGACTCCTGGAAGAAGCGCTTCACCGTCGCCTCCTCCCCCACGAGCGCGACCACGATGTCGCCGTCGGTGGCGGTGTCCTGCGGTCTGACCACGACCAGGTCGTCCTCGAGGATTCCGACGTCCTTCATCGACTCGCCGCGAACCCGGAGCAGGTACTCGCCATCCTCGCCTCCGGCAAACGACGGCGTCTGGATGTACTCCTCGATGTTCTCTTCAGCGAACACCGGCTGACCGGCGGCGACCTGTCCGACGAGCGGCAGTCCCGGCCGCACGAAGCTCCGCACCCCGGCGGCGGCGCGGTCGAGCAGCTCGATCGCGCGCGGCTTGGTGGGGTCACGGCGCAACAGTCCGATCCGCTCGAGGTTCGCCAGGTGCGCGTGGACCGTAGAGGACGAGGCGAGCCCGACCGCCTTGCCGATGTCGCGTACCGTCGGCGGGTAGCCGTACTTCGCCGAGTAGCGCTTGATGAAGTCAAATATTTCCTGCTGCCGCTTGGTCAGGTCCATGCGTGAGCTCCTTGGGATGGGCCGCCGTGGCCTGGATCGAACATGTGTTCGGGAATGTAGCGCGGCTCACGGACGGACTCAAGCACCCATCCGCCGGGGAGGTCGCGGGCTCGCCGGGCGGGGCTATACTGCCCGCCCACGCGCCTGTGGCGGAATTGGTAGACGCGCAAGGTTGAGGGCCTTGTGGACTGAATGGTCCGTGGAGGTTCGAGTCCTCTCGGGCGCATAGGGTGGGGCTCAGTTTCGCCTGTGCCACGAGCAGCCGATCGAACGGGTCTCGGTGACATGACAACACCCGAACCGATGTAAGCCGGAGTCCAGCGACGTTCATTTGAACGATGCTCCAGACGCCCCAGACTGCCCATGATGGTCTGACCGCTTTGGGCGCCGATGCCGAGCCGGAGCCCGGGTCCCCGAGGCGCGGTTGCGGGTAGGAGGAAGTTTGAAAACCCTAACCTAGGAGGCGTCGATGGCGAGGCTCGGCTGGCTGATCGGAAGGAAGGCGACGAAGGCGACGGTTCGGCACTCCGTCCGCGGCGTGGCTTCCAAGGCGCAGCGCAAGCCGCTTCGGAGTGCGAGCCTGCTCGGCATCGGCGGTGCAGTCGGAGCCGCCGCCGGGTGGATCGCGGCCCGGAAGACCGCCTGACGACGGGGACACCGTAGCGACATGAGCAGAGCGTGGAGGACGATCACGGGGGCCAGCGCTGTGCTCCTGTCGTGCGTCGCTGCGACAGCGGCGCAGGCGGAGCAGTCTCCGGTCCAGCGGGCTGACGCGCTGGTCGCCAAGATGTCGCTCGACGAGAAGCTCGATCTCGTCGCCAACGGCGGCGCGGGCGATGTCCGGCTTGGGATTCCGCCGCTCTCCGGGGTGGACGGCCCCAACGGAATCGGAGAGGGCGCCGCGCGAGTGACGGCGTTTCCCAATGCCGTCACGATCGGCGCCTCGTGGGATCGGGAGCTCGCGAGTCGCTACGGCCGAGCGCTCGGCGCCGAGGCTGCCGGCACCGGACACACGCTGCTGTTCGCGCCGACCGTCAACATCGTCCGCACGCCCTTGTGGGGGCGGGAGCCCGAGACGTTCGGCGAGGATCCGTTGCTGACCGGCCAGTTGGCGGCGTCGGAGATCCGGGGCATTCAGAGCCGGCACGTGATCGCGGAGGTCAAGCACTTCGCGGCCTACAACCAGGAGACGGGCCGATTCGGCCCGCTGCTCGCACAGCCGGCGGTCAACGTGCTCGTATCCGAGCGGGCGCTGCAGGAGATCTACTTCCCGGCCTTCCGGACTGCCGTGGGACCGGGCGGCGCGGGGGCGGTGATGTGCTCCTACAACCGGATCGACGGCCCCCCCTCCTGCCAGGACCCAGCGACGCTGGGGGCGCTCAGAGGCTTCGGGCTGCGAGGCTTCGTCGAGCCCGACGCGAAGCTTGCCGTGCGCGACGTGATTGCGGCGGTCAACGCCGGCGTGGACAACTTCCAGCTTGGCAGCCTGCTGAGCGCCGCCGGGGGAGCCGGCGGAGTCAGCGGCGGTCCCGAGCGCTCAGCGCTGGCGAGCGCGCTGGGCGCAGGGACGCTCACACCGGCGAGGATCGACGATGCCGCGCGGCGGATCCTGGTGGCGATGCTCCGCGTGGGGCTGATCGGCCGCCCCCGGCCGCCCACGACGATCGCCAGCACCCCCGCGCACCGTGCGCTGGCGGTCGCGATCTCCGCGCAGGGAACGGTCCTGCTGCGCAACCGAGCCGGGGTTCTGCCGCTGACCCGCCGCTCGCACTCGATCGCGGTGATCGGCTTCGACGCCGGGCGGGGTACGCAAATCGAGGAAAACGGGTCACCCGCGGTTCGAAGCAGCGCACCGGTGGTCACGCCCCTGGCGGCGATCCGGGCCCGCGCGGGCCGTCGCGTGCGGGTGTCCTACGCCGCCGGCACCCGCGGGGTGGTGGCGCTTCCGGTGCTGCCGGCGAGCGCGCTCACGCCGAGCTCCGGCTCGGCGCACGGGCTGTCGGGCATGGTCGACTCGACCGGAGACCTCTCCGGCTCCCCGATCTCGACCCGGATCGACCCGACACTCGACTTCGCCGGCAAGCGGGCGCCGCTGCAGCCAATTCCAGGCACGAGCGCGAGCTCGGCTCGCTGGAGCGGAACGCTGACCCCACCGCAGACGGGCGAGTACCGCTTCTCGCTCGCGATGTCGGGGATCGCGCGGCTGTTCATCGCCGGCAGGCTGGTCGCCGCCGGGAACACCGAGTTCGTCACCGGAGCACCTCAGTACCCCGGCGCCAACCCCGTCTCATACCAAGGCATGGTCCGGCTGACGGCGGGACGCAAGGTGGCGATCCGAGTCGACTACTCGACTGGAGTCTCGATCGCCGGCGCCGAGCTGCACCTGGGCTGGCAGCCGCCCGAGCCTGGGCTGATCGCACACGCGGTCGCCGCTGCGCGCAGAGCCAAGGTGGCGGTGGTGTTCGCAAACGACGTCTCGAGCGAAGGAATGGACCGCCCATCGCTACGGCTCCCCGGCGACCAGGACCGACTGATCGAGGCCGTCACCGCCGCCAACCCGCGCACGATCGTGGTGCTCCACACCGCCGGTCCGGTGCTGATGCCGTGGCGCTCGAAGGTCGCAGCGATCCTCGAGGCCTGGTATCCGGGCCAGCAGAGCGGCCGCGCGATCGCCGAGACGCTGTTTGGTGACGTCGACCCGTCCGGCCGGCTGCCGGTCACGTTCCCCGCCTCCGCCCACCAAGGGCCGACTGGCTCGCCGACAGGCGCTGGTTCCTTCCCCGGGATCGGGAACACAGTCCGCTATCGGGAGGGGA
The DNA here is from genome assembly GCA_050997795.1 of Solirubrobacteraceae bacterium. Taxonomy (GTDB): domain Bacteria; phylum Actinomycetota; class Thermoleophilia; order Solirubrobacterales; family Solirubrobacteraceae; genus Palsa-465. Next base: position 4,086 of record JBPCQU010000176.1, read on the forward strand.
TCTTCGTCGGCTACCGCTATTACGACCGCTTCGGCCAGCGGCCGCTGTACCCGTTCGGCTACGGCCTCTCCTATACCAGGTTCTCGCTCGGTAGGCCCAAGGTGCGGGCGATCGGACCTGACCGGTTCAAGGTCTCGGTCTCGGTCCGCGACACCGGGTCCCGGCCAGGCGCTGAGGTCATAGAGCTCTACGTCGCCGACCCCGCATCCAGCGGCGAGCCGCCACGGCAGCTCGAGGCGTTCGCGAAAGCATTCTTGAAACGAGGTCAGCGCCGGACGGTCACGCTGGGGCTCGGCGCCTCGAGCTTCGCGCACTACGACACGGCACACCAGAGCTGGCGCGTCACCGGCGGGCGCTACCGCATCTACCTCGGCATGTCGTCGCGAACCTCCCCCTCCGCGTCACGCTCCCCGTCCGAAGCCAGACGCGATTGAGATGACCGAGCAATCCCCGATCCGGCGCGGTCAGGCCGAAATGTGATCGCCACCGCCAGGTACACGGCGTAGAGAAGGATCGGGGCGGTGCCCTCCGCGCGGCCCAACGTCGGCGGACGAGCAACGTGGCGGCGAGGATCGCCGGGCTGGCGGCCGCCGCGGGGAGGTAGAGCCGGGCCGTCTCGTGGTCCAGCATGAGTGGGCTTTACCAGCGCGATCACGCCGGCGGTTAACACCGGGAAGTGCACAATCGTCCCGGCGATGTTGCCGGGGGCGAGCTCAGGGCTCCCGCGGCGCGCCGGCACAGCCACAGGGGCGAGCTCCTCGGCCTCGACGGTCGCGGCAAGCGCGGTGTTCTCGATCAGCGTCTGGGAGACCCCGAGGTGAAGCGCCACCAGCCCTAGTGCTGTGGACACGCGAGCTATCTGCGCAAGCGCGGTGCGGGAAGCACCGCGGGGCAGGCGACCCCGGTCATGATGGCGGCGTGCACGAGAGACGTGAGTTCCGGTGAGCGAGGCTGTCGCGCTGGTGGCGCTGGCGGCGAGCCTGGCCGCGGCGGTGACGCGCCGGCGATGGGC
>JBPCQU010000296.1:0-3023 GCA_050997795.1 Solirubrobacteraceae bacterium
GGACTCAAGCGAAGGCATGCGCTGCCGGGGCTGGGTGCAGGAGGCGGCGCTGCGCATGCTGCACAACAACTTGCACCCGGACGTCGCCGAGCGTCCCGAGGAGCTGGTGGTCTATGGGGGCATCGGCAAGGCCGCGCGCAACTGGTGCAGCTACCACACGATCGAGCGCGAGCTGCAGCGGCTCGGAGGCAGCGAGACGTTGCTCGTCCAGTCGGGCAAGCCGGTGGCGGTGTTCGAGACCCAGCCCGACGCGCCGCGAGTGCTGATCGCCAATTCGAACCTGGTGGGGCAGTGGGCGACGTGGGACAAGTTCCGCGAGCTCGACGCGGCCGGGCTGATGATGTACGGCCAGATGACGGCGGGGTCGTGGATCTACATCGGCAGCCAGGGGATCCTGCAGGGCACCTACGAGACCTTCGCCGCGGCCGCTCGCAAGCGCTTCGGCGGAGACCTTGTCGGCCGGCTCGTGGTGACCGCCGGATTGGGCGGCATGGGCGGGGCACAGCCGCTGGCGATCACGATGCTCGGCGGCGCGGCGCTGTGCGTGGAGGTCGACCTGAGCCGGATCGAGCGGCGGATCGAGACCGGGTACCTGGACGAGCGGGCGGCCGATCTCGACGACGCTCTGGCGCGGCTGGACGCGGCGCGTGCGGAGCGGCGGGCGCTCTCGATCGGACTGGCGGCCAACGCGGCCGAGGTGGTGCCGGAGCTCGCCCGCCGCGGCGTCGAGGTCGACATCGTCACCGACCAGACGAGCGCCCACGATCCGTTGAACGGCTATGTCCCGGCCGGGCTCACGGTCGAGCAGGCCCAGGTCATGCGCCGCAGCGATCCCGACGAGCTGCTGCGCCGGGTCGGGGAGAGCGCGCTCGCGCACGTGGCGGCGATCCGCGCGCTCGCCGCGGCCGGCGCCGAGGCGTTCGACTACGGCAACGCGCTGCGGGGCCTGGCCCAGGAGCACGGCGACGCCGACGCGTTTTCCTATCCCGGCTTCGTCCCGGCTTACATCCGGCCGCTGTTCTGCCAGGGCAAGGGCCCGTTTCGCGGGGTGGCCCTGTCGGGCGATCCGGCCGACATCTACGCGACCGATCAGGCGATCCTCGACCTGTTTGGCGACCAGGAGCACATCGCCCGCTGGATCTCCTTGGCGCAGGAGCGAGTCAAGTTCCAGGGGCTCCCCGCCCGCATCTGCTGGCTGGGCTACGGCGAGCGAGACCGCGCCGGCGTGCGCTTCAACGAGATGGTCGCCAACAAGGAGCTCAAGGGCCCGATCGTGATCGGGCGTGACCATCTCGATGCGGGGTCCGTCGCCTCGCCCGAGCGCGAGACCGAAGCGATGCGCGACGGCTCGGACGCGGTCGCCGACTGGCCGCTGCTCAATGCGATGCTGATGACCGCCTGCGGCGCGAGCTGGGTCTCGATTCATCACGGCGGCGGCGTCGGGATGGGCAAGTCGATCCACGCCGGTCAGGTGGTGGTCGCCGACGGCACGCCGGCGGCCGGCGAGCGCGTTGAGCGCACGCTCACCGCCGACCCCGGGCTCGGCGTCGTGCGCCACGCCGACGCCGGCTACCCCGAGGCCCTGAGCGCGGCCCGCGATCACGGGATCAGGATGCCGATGCTCGATCCCGAGCCAGCCGGACGGTGAGCGCTGAGCTCGCTCTCGCCAGGCGGCGCTCGCTCCCTCTCGCTGCACGGCGCCGAGCAGATCCTGCGCCCGCCGCGCGACGGCCTGGCCTATATGCGTGGCCAAGCCCCCGGGCGCCAGACGCTCGAGCCTGGCGGGCTGACGGTGCGCGACGGGCTGATCTTCTCGGCCCACGAGGCGCAACCCCACGCTGAGCTCCAGGTCGACGCCCGGGGCTGCGCGCTGGTTCCCGGCTTCGTCGACTGTCACACCCACCTGCCGTTCGCGGGCTGGCGCGAGCGCGAGTACGAGCGCAAGCTTCGCGGCGTCCCCTACGAGGAGATCGCGCGCAGCGGAGGCGGAATCGCCGCCTCCGCGCGGGCTCTGGCGCAGGCCGGTGACGAGCAGGTGCTCGAGCAGGCGCAGCGGCTCGCCGGAGAGATGCTCGCCTCGGGCACCACGACGTTCGAGTGCAAGTCCGGCTACGGCCTCTCGCGCGACGGAGAGCTGCGGGCCCTGCGGCTCGCGCGAACGCTCGGCGCGCGGGTGGCCCAGACGACGATCTCGACGGCGCTGCTCGCCCACGCCGTGCCGCGCGGCCAGACGGCCGACGAGTGGATGGGCGAGGTGCAGGCGATGATGCCGCAGGTGCTCGAGACCGGCGGGGTGAGCGCGCTCGACATCTTCGTCGAGTCGATCGCGTTCTCTAACCGGCACCTGGCGCTGATGGGTGAGCTGGCCGCGGCCGCGGGCCTCGCTCTGCGCTGCCACGTCGAGCAGTTCGCCTCGCATCGCTCGGTCCCGGTGGCGCTGGCCGCGGGCGCGCGCTCGGTCGACCACCTGTCCATGTTGGACCCCGACGACATCGAGCCGCTGGCCGCGTCGGACTGCGCCGCGGTGCTGCTGCCGGTCGCCGAGTTCATGGGCGCCGAGCACCGGGCGCCGGGTCGAGCGCTGCTCGACGCGGGAGCGATCGTCGTGCTCGCCAGCGACGCCAACCCGGGCACGGCACCGGTCGTCTCGATGCCGCTGGTGCTCGGACTGGGCGCCCGGCGGTACGAGTTCAGCGCCCGCGAGGCGCTCGCGGCCGCGACGCTCAACGCCGCCTGGACGCTCGGCCTCGAGCGGACACTCGGCTCGATCGAGGCCGGCAAGCGGGCCGACCTGCTGCTGCTCGACGGCCCGGTGGAGCGGATCGCCTACCGGCTGGGGCGTGACCCCGTGGTGATCGCGTTCATCGCCGGGGAGCCCGTTTACGTCCGCGACGCCGAGGCGGCGGAGAGGATCAGCGAGCGGTGAGGACTCAGAGCGTGCCCGCGATGGCCAACGCCCACAGCCACGCCTTCCAGCTCGACCTCCGCGGCGTGGGCGAGCGGGCGGCGGACGGATTGGCCTC
>JBPCQU010000014.1:0-6710 GCA_050997795.1 Solirubrobacteraceae bacterium
CTTCAACGGAATCTTGACCGTGCTACTGGACGAGCTCGAGCCTCCCCCGGACGAGCTGTTTGAGCTGCTGGAGCCGCACGCCGCGACTCCGACAGCGAGCAGCCCGGTGACCGCCGTAACGATCAGGCTGCGTGGACTACGCCTCATAGAACTTCCTCCTCTAGATGATTGACGGCCGCGGACAGCCGCAGCGAACCCGTCGGGTTCATCGCGACTCTCCGCGTGGATTGAGCGCGTCCAGCAGGCCGTCGCCGAGCAGGTTGAACGCGAGCACTGTGAGCAGCAGGGCCACTCCAGGAAAGACCATGTACCACCACGCCGTATTGAAGATCGCCGAGGCGTCGGAGATCATCTGACCCCAGCTGGACGTCGGCGGCCGGATGCCGACGCCGAGGAACGACAGCGCCGCCTCGAGCAGGATGTTGGTCGGGATCAGCAGGCTCGAGTACACGATCAGCGGCGCCACCAGGTTGGGCAGGATCTCCCGGAACAGGATCCGCCGGTCCGACGCGCCCAGCGAGCGCGACGCTTCGATGAACTCCTTCTCGCGCAGCGAAAGCACCTGGCCCCGAACGATCCGCGCGATGTAGGTGAACGAGCTCAGCACGATGATGAAGATCACCGTCCCCAGACCGGGCTGGATCAGACCGCCGGCGCAACCGCGCACCCCGCAGGCGGCGCCGATCCCGAGCCCGAGCACGAGCACCGGGAAGGCCAGGAACACGTCGACGGTACGGGACAGGATCGTGTCGACCCAGCCCCGATAGTAACCCGCCAGCAGCCCGACCACGGTCCCAATCGCGGCCGCGATCGCTGTCCCGAAGATCCCCACCTCGAGCGACACCCGCGCGCCGTAGATGACGCGCGAGAGGATGTCGCGACCGAGCTGATCGACCCCGAACGGGTGGGCTCCGCTAGGGCCGGTGGGGCTGCCGAACGCGTCGAGCGCATTCGAATCGTTGGTGTACGGGCTCCCCAGCCCGAGGATCTTGACCACCAGGGGGGCGGCGATCGCGAGGATGATCAGCACGACGATGAAGATCGCCGAGACCATCGCGACCCGGTCGGCGCGAAAGCGGCGCCAGAAGAGCTGCAGCGGGGAACGGGCAGTGACCTCTCCGGGGACCAGCTCTACGCTGTCGACTGTGGCTTCCGGCTCGACGAGGAGCTCTGACGCGCCCACGCTCATCTCAGCGGTGACCTCCCCAGGCGCACCTCAGCATCCTCCATCCGCAGATCGAACCACATGCGGTCCGTCCTGTCACCCAACATTAATGGTTCCTCAACGAAGCAGCGCTCCGGGTAGCCTGCTCAAGGGCCGGCCCTCGTAGCTCAATGGATAGAGCACGCGCCTCCTAAGCGCGGGATGCAGGTTCGATTCCTGCCGGGGGCAAGTTAGCCCATCCGGCGCGGTCCGTGCGCAGCGGGCGGTCTCAGACGCCCGTGCTACGGTCCGCGCCTCTGGTGTCACGGAGCACGCTAGAAGCCGCGCCGAGCCAACCCTCGCCGCCTCAGACCGACCCGCAGCACGCCACGCCCGAAGTGTGGACGCTGCGTCTGTTCATGCGTCGCCATCCGTGGTGGAGCGTCGGGGTCCTGACGACGCTGCTGTCGATCGTGCTCGTGCTGTGGGCGGGAACGCGGCCGGGCTTTGACCCTTATGGGTGGCTGGTCTGGGGCCATCAGACGCTGACCGGCTCGCTCGACACCAACGCAGCGCCGTCGTGGAAACCGCTGCCGTACCTGTTCACCGTCCTCTACGCACTGACCGGCCACTACGAGCTGCGGCTGTGGATGATCACCGCGGCGGCGGTCTCGCTGAGCGGGGTCGTGTTCGCCGCTCGAATCGCCTACCGGCTGACCGACGCGCCGTCGCAGCGCCGCTGGGCGGCGATCGGCGGGGGCGTGTTCGCCGGGCTGGCGCTGCTCGGGATCCAGCACTACGCGCACTACATCCTCAGCTCGCAGTCAGACCCGATGATCGTCGCGCTGTGCCTGGGGGCGATCGACTGCCAACTCCACGGGCGCCCCCGCGCCGCGTTCGTACTCGGCGTGCTCGCCGGGCTCGGCCGGCCCGAGGTGTGGGCCTTCCTCGGCCTCTACTCGATCTGGGCCTGGCGCGCGCTCCCCGAGACGAGGAAGCTGCTCGTCGGCGGCTGGGTGGTGATCGCGCTGCTCTGGTTCGGTATCCCCGCGCTCACGTCGAGGACGCCGTTCGTGTCGGCGAGCAACGCGCTCGATTCGGGCCGTCGGCTGACCAACAATCAGGTGTTCGGGACGATCGGCCGCTTCCTCGGCATCAACGAGCTCCCGGTCGCGCTCGCCGCACTGCTGGCGGTCGTGCTCGCGCTCCTGCGGCGCGACCGCCACCGCGACCGGGTCACGCTTGCGCTCGCCGGCGGGATCGTCCTCTGGGTGGTGGTCGAGATCGCGTTCGCGCTACACGGCTGGCCCGGGCTCTCGCGCTACATGTTCGAGGCCGGCGGCGCGCTCGTGGTGCTGGCCGGCGTCGGCGTGGGACGGCTGCTTGCCGCCCACCCTCGATGGCCGGGGATCCCGTCCTGGGCCGGGACCTGGGCTGGCCCGGTGGTCGCAGTCGCGCTGGTGGCGAGCCTCGCCCCGGCCGCGATCTCGCACGCCCGGGTGGAGCGCAAGGACCTGCACGAGCAGCGACTGCGAACAGCCGAGATCACCGCGCTGACACCAGTCGTCCATCGGCTCGGCGGCGCGGCGCGGATCCGGGGCTGCGGGGAGCCGCTGACCCGGCTCGAGTACCAGACGATGCTGGCTTACACGCTCAGGGTCAACGTCTCGCGGGTCGGCTTCAAGTACGGCCAGGCGATCGCGCACGGCAACCCGATCGTGCTGTTTACGCCGTACCCCACCAAGACCGGCTGGGTGGTGCAGGCGGTGCACCAGGTCAGCCCGGCCTGCCGGTCACTTCCCCACGGCCCCTGAGCGGTCGGGGCGCTCCGGGTACAGCTCGTCGATCGTCGTCAGAGCGACGTACGGCGCGCCCGCGGCGCGCTCGATCGCCTCGCGGCCGCCGGCGAGCCGGTCACAGATGGCGAGCACGCCGCAGACTTCGTGGCCCTCGGCGCGGACGGCCTCGAGCGCGCTGACCGTGGAGCCACCGGTAGTCACCACGTCCTCCACCAGCATGCAGCGGTCGTTCGGTTCTAGCAGCGGGCCCTCGATCCGCCGCGCGAGGCCGTGCTGCTTGACCTCCTTGCGGACGAAGAACGCCTTTACGTCGGCACCGCCGGCGAGCGCCGCGCAGGCGATCGGGTCAGCGCCCATCGTCATGCCGCCTACCGCCGTAGCCGACCACGCGCGAGCCTGGGTGGCCACCAGCTCGGCCAGCGCCTCGAAGCCGGCCCTGCGCAGAACCGCGCGTTTGGCGTCGACCAGGTAGCGGGCCGTCGCCCCGCTGGTCAGCGCCACCTCGCCGATCACCAGCGCGTGGGCGCGCAGCTCGGCGAGCAGGCGCTCGCGGGCGGCGGTCGTGCCGGTCACGGGACGTCAGTTGTAGACGTCTACGACGTCGCCGTAGTTCAGCCAGTCGAAGACGGAGATCGCGTCGGTGATCGGCAGCCGCATGCAGCCGTGGCTGGCGACGTAGTCGGGGGCCGGGTTGTAGCCGTGGATCGCGTAGCCGCCGTAGAAGAAGTCCGAGTAGTACATCCCGTCGGGGAGGTAGCCGGGCACGCGCGAGTAGACGTGGAAGTGGCCCAGGACCGTCGGCGTAGACGGCTTGCCCGAGCTGATCGGGTAGATGCGATAGACCTTCGATCCGTAGATCAGGGCCAACAGCTGCTGGCCCAGGTTGCCCTCGACGTGGGTCCCGTCGTGGGGGTAGCGCACCTTGAACGCTCCGCGCCCGTCGAGCAGGGCGCGGATCGTGGCGCCGTCGAGGCTTTGCGAGACCCCCCACCCGAGCAGCCGGTGGTAGGCGTCGATCGCCAGCACCATGTGCTGGTCATAGACGCCGCTCTGGGGGAGGTAGACGTGCAGAGTCTGTAGCCGCTGCGCCATCAGGTCCACGAACGTCCCCGTCGAGCCGAAGCCGGCGTTCTCGTTCAGCGCCGCGATCGCGCGCCGGGCCGAGAAGCCGAGCATCTGAACGGTGCGCTGGTGGGTGACCTCGATCCTCACCAGCCCGGCTCTGGCGCTCGCGAGCGCCTCCCTGAACAGGCCGTTGCGGTGGTTGCCAGACGGCTTGATCCGCAGGCGGTCGGATTTGATCAGCCGGCGGCCGACGAACGACTTGACGCTCACCCACTGGCCCGGCACATACGGGCGCACGACGCCGACGACGTGGAACACGCGGCCGGGAACTGTGACCGCCTTGCGGTGGACGGCGAATGCGTCCGGCAGGTAGAGGCTGATCGACCCCTTGACCGGACTGGTCGCGGTGGCCGGTGGCGTGCTGGCAGGGCTGGTCGTCGTCTTGGCGGTGGTCGCTGAACCGGACGTGGCGGTGGTCGCTGAACCGGCGGCGATCGTCGCGCCGGCAGCGGGACCACCGGCGACGATCATGGCGGCCAGGGCCGCGGCGGGGAGGGCTCTGTGTCGGCGCATGCCGGGAAAGTAAATCAGTCAACCATCGTGACGAGCAACGCCCGGTCAGGCGATGCGCGGCGAGCGGGCCCCCAGCGGCCAGGTGATCGCCGCGATCACCGCCCACGAGGCCACCATCAGGGCGACGATCTCGGCCGCGTTCCAGCCCAGCTGGTTGTAGCCCAGCGCGAGGGCGTTGTTGGCGCTGTGCAGCACGATGCACGGGTACAGCGAGCCGGTTCGCCAGCGCACGATGCAGAGCACGAAGCCGAGGAAGCCGAGCGGGATCAGGTACTGCGAGGAGGCCGAGCCGGTGTGGGCGAGGCCGAACAGGATCCCCGTCACCACCGCCGCGAGCCAGATCCCCAGGTTGCGTCCGGCGACCTCGATCCTCCACGAGCGAAGTACCCCGAAGAAGAAGCCCCGGAAGAAGAACTCCTCGGCGATCGGCGCGATCACGCAGACGAAGATCGAGGCCGCCACCAGCGCCGTGGTGCTGTGACCGACCCCGAGCTCGCTCGGGAGCTTGTCGCGGCCGCTGAGCTTGAAGATCGCCGCGTAGACGGCCGTCAGCCCGTAATAGGCGATCGCGCCCAGCGCGACCGCCTTGACCGCGCTGCCAGGCTTTACGCGCCGGAAGCCGAAGTCGACGGCCTTGGCGCGACCCCGCATCGAGGCAAAGTAGAGCGCCGCCGCGACGAAGCCGAGGTCAAACACGACGTCCCCGATGATCAATACCGCCGCCGGCGGGTGCGCGACGCTCGATCCGCTCGCGCCCGCGGCGACGTCGACCAGAACCGATGCGATGGCTCCCAGCGCGAGGCCGACCGCAACCCCGGCCGGGGCGGTCCAGACCGGCCACGGCGGCACATCTGCAGCGCGGTTGGGCGCGGGCGGCATCTGGATCGGAGGTTAGGGCCGCAGGGCCCTCAGGTGGGCCAGCGAAGCTCGTCCAGGCCTGCGATCGACTCAACGCCGGGGGGAACTGGTGCACCGGAGCGGTTGCACCACACCGCGGCGATTCCCGCCGCGCGGGCCCCGGCGACGTCCTCCTCGAGGCTGTCGCCGACGTGCAGCGCCCCCTCTGCGCGCACGCCGGCCAGTCGGAGCGCCCGCTCGAAGATCGCCCGCTGCGGTTTGCGAGAGCCGGCGGCGGCCGAGGTCAGGACACCGTCGAGCAGCGCCGCCAAGCCCGCGCGTTCGAGCACGTCGTGCAGCGACACGTCCCAGTTGCTGACCACGATCACGCGCTCACCCCGGGCGCGCGCCGCTCTGAGCGCTGGGAGCGCATCCTCGAAGACCGTAAACCGCAAAGAGGCCAGCAGTGCCTCGGTCAGCGCCGCGGAGTCGAGCCTTCGCGGGAGGCCCGAGGCGGGCAGCGCTGCGCGCAGCGCCTCGGCACACCTCAGGTGAAGCGCACGCACGCTTCTCGCGTCACGCCCCTCCTGCATGTGGGCACGGTAGAAGCCGATCTCGGCGGCGAGCGCGCTTCGCGCCTGCTCGAGCGAGAGCTCGGCCCCGAAGCGTCGTGAGAGCTCGCGGCGCAGCGCGGGGGCCGGGGGCTCGAGCCTCACGAGCGTGCCCATTGCATCGATCAGCAGGGCGCGGTTGTCGGAGACGACGGGTTGCATCGGCGCGTGCGATCTTCTCAAGGAGCAGGAGCGCCAGGCGGGGCGACGAAAGAACCGCTGTAGCTAAACTGGCTCGTTCACCCGGCGGCGGTCGCGTACGGCCGAAGCCCGCAGCGACCCTGATTTCATGAGCCGACGCGAACGACAGCGACGCCGCCGGCGCAACCGCGGATCGCCCCTCAAGCGAGTGCTCGCACTGACCGGCGTCGTCGCCCTCTGCGCCGCCACGGTCGCCGCGCTGGCGGTCGCCGGCTGGGTCGTCAACGTGGCCCAATCGGCCCCCGAGCTGAGCTCGCTGCACCCGCAGCTGGCGGGGTCACCATCGCAGGTGTTCGCCGCCGACGGGACCTCGCTGGGCTACATCTGGTCACCGAACGTGCGCACCCCGGTATCCAGCTCGGAGATACCCAAGCAGCTCAAGCAGGCGACGATCGCGATCGAGGACCGCCGCTTCTACCAGCACGGCGCGCTCGACTACCAGGGGATTCTGCGCGCGGCGATCAAGGACGCGTTCAACGG
>JBPCQU010000041.1:0-5710 GCA_050997795.1 Solirubrobacteraceae bacterium
CCCCCGTCTTGGGCGAAGACCCTGTCCGCGAGCTGGTAGCCGGTCGTCTCGACGGTGCGGGTGTCTTCGTTAGCGAGCGTGGGATCGTCCGACGGAACGGTAGGAAGCTGCTCGTGCAGCGTTGCGCAGAGCGCAGCCCATACGCGGAGGTCGAGCATCGAGAGACGACGGTTGGCGCCAACCCAGCCAGCTCCGAGCAGGCACCTAGCCACGAAAGCCTCGTTCGAGGGCTCACCACTGGTCACGGCTTCCCACACAGGGTGCAGCAGGCTAGCCCGGGGAGCCTGACCCTGCCAACGGCGGCGCGATGCCATGGGTGCGAAGCGTGACGAGGGCCGCGGACGGAAAGCCCGTCATTCCTGTCGCGCCAGCTAGGGGGTTCGCTGATAAAGCCCGTCCTTCGAGTCGCGCCTAAGCCCGTCCTTCGAGTCGCGCTTTTGGGGTGTAAGCCCGTCCTTCGAGTCGCGCAGGATGTACCTCTCTTAATAAGTCTTAAGGGATCTGCGCGCGGGCATGCGCGGCGTACGCGGTGTCCCTGGGTCGGGTGCGGCTGGTTCTTGCCCCCGCTCGCCCCTTCGGGCCTCGGGGACCATCACCAGCCGCTGGCGGCCATCCGCAACGCCTGGAGGCTGTCGCCTCCACAGCTCACCTCGACTCGAACAGCCGGCACATTCGTGCCTAATCCAAAACGGCAGCATCGAAGAAGAAGGGTCATTTTTAGTGTCGGCTGCAGGTCTCTCCATGCCGCCAAACCGTTTGCCGGATCCCGGACAACATCCCGAACAGCAATGAAGCGATACACTTTACGCACCTAGTGCTAGACCACCCCCGTCAGACACCCGCTCAGACCCCATCAGAGCGCTCCTGGGAGCTGCGACGAGCGACCCGCGGAGGGGGATGCCAGACGACCCTGCTCGATGCGGCTTTTTGGCTGTGTTGACGGTCGCGAAGATCGCCGGGTCCGGGGCGGCTGCGTACGGTCAATACCTCGAGGGCCGGACGGTCGCCGTGGAGGCGGGGGACTACTACCTCTCCCATTCCGGGGAGCGCGTCGAAGCGCCCGGCCGCTGGGCGCTGGGCGCTCAGGGCGCTGAGACGCTCGGTGTCGAGAACACCGCGGCGCCGGTCGCCGCCGAGCAGTTTCAGCAGTTGATGGCCGTCCAGAACCCGGCGACCGGGGGCCGGCTGCGTGCCGGCGGCGCGGGCGGATCCTCAGTGGCGGCGATCGACGCGACGTTCTCCGCGCCGAAGAGTGTGAGCGCGGTGTGGGCGCTGGGGTCGCCGGAGCTGCGCGCGGAGATCGAGGCGGCGCAAGAACGCGCCGTGGACGCTGCGCTGGCGCACGCCGTTGAGTATGTGCCGATGGTCCGTCGGCGGGTGGACCGCGAGACGGTGCTGCGCGAGACCCCGGCGGAGCTGATCGCGACGTCGTGGCGGCATACGACCGCGCGGGCCGTTTCGGGGCGGCCGCCGGATCCGCAGCTGCACTCCCACGTCGTCCTCCACGGCGCCGTCCGGGAGGGGGATGGGCGGGTGGTGGCGATCGAGTCCCGGGCGTGGCTGGTGCATCAGCGCGAAGTGGGCGCCGCGTATCGCGCTCGGTTGGCCGCAGAGCTTGGAGAGCTTGGGTTCGGCGTTGAGGCGGGGACGGGGCGGGGGGGTCGTTACTTCGAGCTCTCCGGCGTCCCTCAGGGCCTGCTGGAGCAGTGGTCGGGTCGTCACCGCCAGGTGCACGAGCAGATCGAGCGGCGCCTGGCTGAACGCCTCTCAGAGCTTCAGAGCCAGGTTGATGCCGGCGGGCCCGGCGCCGACGCCGCGACCGGGCGCCTGGAGGCGTTGGGGCGCTCGGGGCAGTTGTTGCCCTCAGAGCAGCGGGCGGTGGCGATGAGCACCCGCAGCGCTAAGGGAGAAGGAGGATTTCAGACGGCGGGGGATCTGGACCAGGCGTGGTGGCAGCAGGCCTGCGAGCACGGGTTCGATGCCCGCTCCGTTGAGGCGCTGCGGGACTCTGAGCGCGTCGTCGACGTCGCCGAGCCCGAGCCGGCGCGCGAGGAGGCGCTGGCGCGACGGATCCTTGACCGCCTGACCGAGTTTGACGCGACGTTCGCGGCGCGCGAGGCACGCGCGGTCGCGCTCGAGGTCAGCGCCGGCGGCGACCCGGCGGCGGGGTTGACGGCACTTGAGCAGCTGCGCAAGCGGCGGGAGATCCTCCCCCTGGCGGATGGCCGTGAGACAACCCGAGCTCATCGGGGTACTGAGCGCGCCGCGATTTCAGCGGCTCGCGCGCTCGCTGACGAGACGGCCCCGGCGATCCCTGCCGAGCTCGTCGACGGGGAGGTCTCTGAGCTGCGGGCTGAGCTGGCGCTCGGCGGCGCCCAGCTCGCCGATGAGCAGGAGCGGGCGATGCGCCTGGCGTGCTCTGACCGGCGCCTCACGGTGATTGTGGGGCAGGCCGGGACGGGGAAGAGCACCGCCCTCACAGGCGTCGTGCGGGCACATGAGGACGCCGGGCAACAGATCGTGGTCTGCTCGACCGGGGCGCAGGCCGCGGAGCGTCTCACCGCCGAGCTCGCACAGGCCGGTGTCAAGGCGCAGGGGTATTCCACCGCGGCGTTACAGGCCGCGGTCGCGCGGGGCGCGGTGACGCTCGGGGCCAGCACCACGGTCATTCATGACGAGGCCGCCTTGGCGAGTACGCGTGAGCAGGCGTGGCTGCTTGAGGCGGTGGCGATCTCGGGGGCGCGGGTGATCGAGGTCGGCGACCCCCGCCAATCCGGAGCCGTCGGCGCAGGCGGGCTGTGGCCCGAGATCGAGCACGCCGCTTCAGAGCATGGTGGGCTGGTGGAGCTGTCGCGGATCGTCCGGGCCCGTGATGCTGCTGATCGTCGTGACCAGGCGCGGTGGCGCGCTGGTGAACACGATCAAGCACTCTCCGGCTACGCCGCCCGCGGTCGCGTCGCAATTGAAGAGACCCAGCGCCAGGCTGAGGACCGGGCGCTGGAGGCCGCCCACGCAGACCGCCGAGAGGGCAAGACCGCGCTGGTCGTCGTGCAGACCAGCAACGAGCAGCTCGACGGGCTCAACGCCCGCGCCCAAGCGCTCCGCATCCAAGACGACCAACTCGGCGAGCGCGCCGTCGCCCTTGCCGGTCGGCCGTATGGGCTGCGCTCCGGCGATGAGATCGTGCTGCGTGCCGCCAGCGTGCATCCGCAATTGGGGGCCGTTAGGAACGGGACCCGCGGCCTGGTCATCGACGTCGCCGACGACGAGCACGCGACCGTGGCACTGGCCGACGGCCGGAAGGCCGGCTTCGAACGCGCGCAGCTGGACGCGGCGAGCGCCCGGCTGGGCTACGTGTCACATACGTGGCCGGCTCAGGGGCAGACCGTGGATCGCGCGCACGTGATCGCCGGTGAGCACTCAGACTCAAACGGCACCTACGTCGCCCTGACCCGCGCCCGAGAAAGCACCCGCCTCTACGCCAGCGCGGAGCGCCTGGACAGCGTCGAGGAGGACGTCGGGCGGGAGGATCGGCTGGCCCGGCTCGCTGACCGGCTGGGCCGCTCAGAGCCCGAGGTCCCGTCGATCGCCGTCGCGCTCGCTCACGAACAGCGCGTCGAGCGCGAGCTTGACCGGGAGAGAGTCCCCGCCCCGCCGCCGCGGCGTCGTGACCGCCGTCCCGACAACGATGACGACATGCCACAGCGGCCACCGTCAGAGCGCGAACGCCGCGATGAGCAGCACGCCCAGCTTGACCGGGCCCGCGCCGAGTGCGATCACGCCGCCGCTCAGCTGCAGCAAGCCCGGGCCGAGCGTGACCAGGCGGCGCGGGTGATGGCCACCCTGCCGCGCGACCCGGAGGTGCAGCAGGCGCTGGCTGATGCTCAGTACGCCGCCGGACAAGCCCGGCATGCCGCCGCTCAAGGCGAGCAGCTCACCGACCAGCTCGCAAACCTGGGCCTCGCGCGTCTCGGCGAACGCGGCCGGACACTCCGTGCTCAGCTGACCGCGGCCCGGGACCGCGAACGCCAAGCAGCCGAACGCCAGCAGCGCCTTGAACAGCAGGCCGAGGGCCGCCAGGCCCAGCTCGCCGCGCAGCGTCAGGCGTGGGAGATCGAGCATCCCGGCGCCCGCCAACGCCACCAATCAGCCCAGGCCGCGTATGAGCAGGCCGAGGATCGCCATCAGGTCGCCGAGCAGACCTACGACACCTTTTCCGCCACCCAACTGATTGACGCCGCGCTGCCACCGCCCGGCGTCCGGCGGTGGCCGCGGCCGCTGCGGCCCGCCGAGGCGCTCGAGTATGAGCCGCCGACGCGCGGGATCGACCGCGGGCGAGAGGGCCCCTCGCTCGGCTTCTGAAAGGGAAGCCGGGCCTATCTGCTGGCCATCACGACACGAACGGCAAACAGCGGGCTATCGAAGGGGGAGAAGCTGGTGGTGGCCCAGGCCCCCTGTGGCTGGTGCCCTTGAGCGTCGGCGCGGCCCGGTCAAGGATCCTGCTGTGGATGACGACCCTGCGGGTCGGGACGCTTCGGTGAGGCGAGGATCACAAGCTCGTCGGCGCCGTTGTCGCACGCTTACGATGTGGCGTCTATGCTGTACACGTATGACGCTACATCAGACGTTGAAGCGTGAGGTCGGGGTGCGCGAGCTCCACGACGGGCTGAGCCGGTATCTCGCTCACGTCGCCGCGGGCGGCGAGGTCGTGGTGACGATGCGCGGCCGGCCGGTCGCGCGGCTGTCACCGCTTGAGGGTCGCGATCCGCTTACGGAGCTGCGCGCTCGCGGGCTGGTCTCAGAGCCGTCTGGCGAGTGGGGTCCTCGCCGGCGCGGCCGCGCCGGGTCGCGGGCGTCTGTCTCTGATCTCGTGTCTGAGCAGCGGCGCTGAACGCCTACTTCGACACCTCGGCGGTCGTCAAGCTGATCGTGGCCGAGGAGGGCTCAGGGCTGGCCGATGAGCTGTGTGCGACCTCGGCGCTGCGGATCTCAAGTCAGCTGGTCTATCCCGATGCGCGCGCGGCGCTGGCGGCCGCTCAGCGCCAAGGACGGATCGATCACCGTGGCCTGCGCCGCGCGGTCGGCGATCTCGAGCAGGCCACCGCTGCGATGAGACTCCTCGGAGTCGATCACGCGCTCGCCCGCCAGGCCGGCCGTCTCGCTGAGCGCCACGCGCTGCGTGGTTATGACGCCGTGCACCTCGCAAGCGCCCTGCTGATCGACGATCCCGAGCTGCTGATCGTCACCTGGGACCGCGAGCTGGCCGGCGCCGCCCGCGACAGCGGGCACCCCGTGGCGCCGGCGCCGATGTCCCCAAGCGGATAGGAGCGCGATGGCCCCCGAGGGGCCCTCACAACTCTGGCGCCTCTCGCCACGCCGGGTCACGTTTGCGCTCAGCCCGCCCGGAGACCCCGCGCATGAGTCACGTTAATGGCTCAATTCGTGACTCAAGTCGCAAGAAGCGATCGCTGAGGGAACCCAGTCGCGCGCGGGCTCACCCGGCGCGGACGGCGGTGTGCCGAAAGCGATCCACCTTGCGGCGCTGCGACCGGTGCCCTGCTGCGAGTTGGGGTACCCTAACTAAACTAGTTCTTCTAGCGGGCCTAGTAAAACCCGGGCCCACGACGTGAACGGGCGGTGGCTGCGATGGGTGTGCAACGGTGGGAGCTGGGCAAGGGTGAGCGGCGCCAGGCGCCCGCCACGAACGGGC
>JBPCQU010000086.1:0-4650 GCA_050997795.1 Solirubrobacteraceae bacterium
TACTACGACGGGGCCAACCTCAACGCGGTCGTCGGCATCTCGCGCCCGGGCGACATGGGCTTTGACATCGTGCACTTCAACCTGCACAAGACCTTCACCCAGCCCCACGGCGGCGGAGGGCCCGGAAGCGGCCCCATAGCGGTCTCCGAGCGCATCGAGCCCTATCTGATGGTCCCGCGGATCGTGCGGCGGGCACCGGCCAACGGCGATCGGCCGGCCTTCGACCTCGTCGACGAAGACCGGCCGAAGTCGATCGGCCGGCTGCGCGGCTTCCAGGGCAACTACGGGACCTTCGTGCGCTCCTACGCCTACATCCGCTCGCTCGGCGCCGCCGGCCTGCGGGACGTGTCCGAGGTCGCGGTGCTGAACGCCAACTATCTGCTGGCCAGGCTAAAGGCCGAGGGGGTGCTCGACTACCTGCCCGCGGCCTACGAGCGCGTCTGCATGCACGAGTTCGTGCTCTCCGGCGGCCCCATGAAACGCGAGCTCGAGATCAAGACGCTCGATCTGGCTAAGCGGCTGCTCGACCACGGCGTGCACCCCCCCACCGTCTACTTCCCGCTGCTGGTGGAGGAGGCGCTGCTGATCGAGCCGACCGAGACCGAAACCAAGGAGACCCTCGATCGCTTCGCCGCGATTCTCGCCGAGATTCTGCGCGAGGCGCGCGCGGACCCCGAGATCGCCCGCGGCGCGCCGTATACCACCCCGGTACGCCGGCTCGACGAGGCCGGCGCCGCGCGACACCCGGTCGTGCGCCAGGCGCTCTAGTCAGCGTCGGCGACGATCGACCCGACCCGCTCGCCGAGCGTGCGATCGCGCCCGTACACGACGGCGCCGTAGACCAGCGCGACGATCAGCACCCCGAGCGCGATCAGCGGATACTTGTCAAACGGCGCCGGCTGCCCCGGCTTGACCAGCTGGTAGAGCGGGTAGGCGATCGCGGCCGCGCCGAGCAACGGCAGCAGCAGGTGGGTGAAGGTCGAGAAGCGGTCGGGATGGAAGCGGCGGAAGTACACCGGCAGGGCCAGGTTCGCGACCAGGTAGGTGAGCGCGATCAGGATCGTGCCGAGCGTCGCGATCTCCCCGAAGAAGACGACCGGATCGGTGTTCCAGCCGAACACGTAAGTCAGCCCGAGCGCCAGCCCGAGGTAGACGAGGAACGCGACCCAGGGTGTCCTGCCGCGCTCGGTGAGCCGCCCGGTGACCGCCGGCAGCAGCCCCTCGCGCCCGGAGCTGAAGATGATCCGCGCCTGCGAGTTGGTGGCGGAGATCAGGCTCGAGCAGATCGAGGTGAAGCCGGCCATGTAGGCGAGGAAGGCGAGGAAGCTGGCCACGCCTCCCGCGGCCTGGACGAACGGACGGTCGAACCGGTCAGGGCCCCCGCCTTGTCGTTGAAGCCAACCACGGTGGCGTAGGAAAGGAGCACGTACACCACCGCCACCAGCGCGATGCTGGTGAATATCGCCCTCCCCACCGCGGCGCGCGGGTCGGCGGTCTCCTCGGCCATCGCGGCCGAGTTCTCCCAGCCCACGAACAGGAACACCGCCAGCGGGAACCCCAGCGAGAGCCCCGAGAAGCCTCGGTGCAGGTTGGAGGGATCAAACGGCTGCAGTCCGATGTGCCCCGAATGCTGGATCAGCAGCGCGATCGCCACGACCAGCAGCAGCACGAGCTCGAAGGCGAAGAACGCCGCCGCGACTTTGGTCGAGGGCTTGGCCCCGCCGACGATCAGGACCAGCGCACCGATCGTGAGCAGGGCGCTCAACAGCTGCCAGGGGATCTTGATCGACAAGTAATGGTTGAGGATCGTCTCGGTGAAGCCGCCGGAGATCGCGACCACGGCGGCAACGGCGATGATGTAGCCGACGCACAGGACGACCGCGGTCACGACCGCCGCATAGCCCCCTAGCGCCCGCCCGATGAAGGTCACGAACGATCCGGTCGAGGGCCGCGAGCGCGAGAACTGGCTGAGCGTGTTGCCGAGCAGAGCGATCGCGATCGCGGCGGCGATCACGGTCAGCGGAGCCGCGATCCCGGCCGTCGTGACGATCGTCGCGAACCCGAAGAAGAAGCTCATCGCGGGCGCGATGTTGGCCAGCGTCGCCGCCGCGATGTCGAAGTTCGAGAGGACGCCGCGGGCCAGCCGCGCGGGCTCTGGGCGCCCGCCGGCGCTGGCTGGACTCCGGGCCACATCGGCGGTTGACATGCGGGCTACTCCCCTCCCTCTCCGGCTTGGCCGTCCGGAGCTTATTACGCTGGGGCGATGCGCAGCGCCACGAACGACCCTCTGGTCGCCGGCGAAGCGGCCGAGATCGCGGTCCGCGCCGAGTCACAGCTCGAGCAGCTGGTGGCGATCTCATCGCCGTCGGGGGACGTCGAGGGCGCCGAGCGGGCGCTTAGGTTGTGCGCCGGACTGCTGCCCGACGGTGCCCGGATCGAGCGTCCGCAGTGCTCGACGCCCGGCAGCGCTCCCGATCTGGTCGGTACGCTCGCCGGCGAAGGCGCGGGCCGCGTGCTGCTGCTCGGCCACGTCGACACCGTAATCGGCCACGCCGACCACAAGCCGCTGCGGTCCGCGGAACACCGGCTGTACGGGACCGGGACCGCGGACATGAAGGGCGGCGTCGTGCTGGCGTTGGGCGTCGCCCGAGCACTGGCCTCACTTCCCGAGCGCTTCGCCGAGCTGGCGGTGCTGCTGGTCACCGACGAGGAGTGGCGGGTGGCGCCATTCGCGCACACGGGGCGATTCTCCGGCTACGACGCCTGCCTGTGCTTCGAGGCCGGCGAGCGCACGTCGGACGGCGGAGAGGGGGTCGTAGTGCGCCGCAAGGCCGCCGGGACGTTGAGGGTGACGGCGACCGGTCGCGCCGCGCACTCGGGCAGCGCGCCCGACCGCGGCGCCAACGCGCTGCTGGCGCTGGCCCAGACGGCCGTGAACGTGGCCGGCCTGCACGATCCGGCCGGCCCCGACCAGCTCAGCGCGGTGCCGACCGTGATCCGATCCGGCGCAGCGTTCAATGTTGTGCCCGCCTCCGGCGAGCTGATCTTCGACCTCCGGGCCAGGCGGTCTGAGGCGTTCGAGGAGGTTAGGGCCCGGGTGGCCGCCGAGCTTGCCGGTGCCCGGCTCGAGGCCAGGATGGAGCGCGTCTGGCCCGGGATGGACTCAGCGGCGGCGACGACGGCGCTGATCGGTGGTGCCTCGCAGCGCCTCGGGCGTCCGATCGGCGGGGTCTCGCGGGGCGGCGCCAGCGACGCGAGCCACTTCGCGCAGGAGATCGCGCTGACGGTCGACGGGCTGGGCCCACGCGGCGGCGGCGCGCACACGCCGGAGGAGTTCGTGCTGCGCGAGTCGCTGCGCCAGCGGGCCGAGGTCGCGCTGGCGCTGGCGCTCCAGGCGCTCGGCTGAGACCACGGCGCTCGTGCTCCACGCGCTCGGCTAAGAGTTGCCGAAGGGATCTGCCTCAGACCGGCCGACAGGCGCCGTCACCTGCCATGCTTGCGGTCATGAGCGTAAATGTTCCCGAGAAGCGGCGGCGGCCCGTCGAGGGGCTGACGCTGCTGGCCGCGATCGTCGCGCTGATGTGGATCATCGAGGGGATCAACTCCCTCGATCACAACGCGCTCGACCGAGACGGGATCTATCCCCGCAGCGTCGGGCACCTGTGGGGGGTCGTCACGGCCCCGTTCTTGCACGTGAGCTTCGCCCACCTGATCGCGAATACCGTCCCGTTCGTGTTCATGGGGGTGATCATCGCCCTGCGCGGCGCGGCCAGGTTTGCGCTGGTGACCACGATCGTGATCGTGGTCGGCGGCCTCGGCACGTGGCTGATCGCGCCAGCGGGATCGATCACGGTCGGCGCGAGCGGGGTCGTGTTCGGCTTCGCCACCTATCTCATCACCCGCGGCCTGTTCAACCGCAGCTGGATCGAGATCCTGACCGGGGTCGTGGTGGGAGTGGTGTGGGGCGGGGCGCTGCTGTCCAGGCTCGTGCCGCACTCCGGCATCTCGTGGCAGGGCCACGCGTGCGGCGCGGTCGGGGGCCTGGTGGCGGCCTGGCTGCTGGCCCGGCCCCAGCGCCGGACCGGGACCGGCTCCGACAGCGACCCGTTGACGCGCGCGCTCGCTCAGTAGCCTGCGCGCGGTGCGAATCTTCTCGGGCATCCAGCCGACGGGGCGAAAGCACCTGGGCAACTACATCGGCGCCATCACCCAGTATGTCGCCGGCCAGGACCGCGGCGAGGCGATCTACTGCATCGTCGATCTGCATGCGGTCACCGTCGCCTACGAGCCGGCGGTGCTGCGGGAGTCCGTGTACGACGCCGCGGCGACGCTGCTGGCGGCCGGACTCGACCCCGAGCGCTGCATCTTCTTTCGCCAGAGCGACGTGCTCGAGCACACCGAGCTGAGCTGGCTGCTGTCGAGCGTGACCTCGTTCGGGGACCTGAACCGGATGCACCAGTTCAAGGAGAAATCGGGCGCCCAGCGCGAGCTCGTGTCCGCCGGGCTGTTCACCTATCCGGTGCTGATGGCGGCCGACGTGCTCGCCTACCGCGCGCACGAAGTCCCGGTCGGCGAAGACCAGCGCCAGCACGTCGAGCTGATGCGCGACGTTGCGCAGCGCTTCAACGCGCGCTTCGGCGACACGCTGGT
>JBPCQU010000094.1:0-10791 GCA_050997795.1 Solirubrobacteraceae bacterium
CCACGAGCATCGCCGACAGCGCCGCGCCGCCGAGCGCCTTGCTCGTATGGAGGTCGTGGATGTAGTAGAGCGGGATGAAGGTGACCATCCCGAAGTAGACGAACGAGCGCAGCGCGATCACGACCCCGAGCACGGCGAACGGTCCCCAAGCGTCGTGTGCTTGCGAGCGCTGCACTCGGCCGCCGACCAGGTCAGCCCGGAAGCCCTTCAGCCTGGGCAGCTCAAACGCGATCACCGCGGCCATCAGCGACGTCGGCACGATCACCAGCAGCGTCCCCTCGAGGCCGAAGACCAGCACCAGCGGCGTCACCAGAATCGGCCCGAGGGCGAACCCGATGTTGCCCCCGACGCTGAACAGGCTCATCCCGCTTGAGCGCCGCGAGCCGGAGACGTAGTTGGCAAACCGCGAGCCCTCGGGATGGAACGCCGCCACCCCGACTCCGCTCACCAGCACCGCGGCGAACGTCAGCGCGTAGCTCGGGGCGATCCCCACCAGCCCCACGCCGAGGCCGCCGAGCGCGGGGCCGATCGGCATCAGCCACGGGAGCGAGCGCCGGTCTGAGACGTGCCCGAACAGCGGCTGGATCACCGAGCTGGAGATCGTCGCGGCCAGGATCAGCACCGACGCGCTGGCGTAGTTGAGGTGGTCGCGGGAGATCAGGAACGGCAGCAGGGCGGGGATAGAGCCCTGTCCGACGTCCGTGAACAGGTGTCCGGCCGACAGGACCGCCATCGCCCGGCGGTCGACGCCCCCCGGGCGCGCACCCGCCCCCAGTCGACCGTTATCAGCGGCGGCGAGGACCCGGCTCATCGCGAGTGTTCGCGCAGCCGCTGCTCGACAACTTTCTGCTTGGCTTCGAGCTCGCCTGCGAGCTCGCCCAGCTCCTGCAAGCGGCCACGCACGAGCTCCAGCTGCGTGCTGATGTGCTCGCGCGACTGCTCCAGGATCCGCCGGCGCTGCCCCGGAGACTCGGTCTGGCGGTATTCGCGCCGCAGGTCGGCTCGGGCGCTTTCGGCCTCGAGCAGCTGCGAGAGCTGCTCCAGCGACAGACCGAGCAGGTCACGCAGGCGGACGATCTCACGGACGCGCTCGACGTCGGCGCTGGTGTAGCAGCGGTGCTTGCCCTGCGTGCGGTCCGACGTCCCGCCCAGCAGTCCGATCTCCTCGTAGTAGCGGATCGTCCGCGGGGTGGTCCCGGTCAGCTCGGCGAGCTCACCGATCCTCAGCATGGGCCCTGCTGTGGTGCCGGCGTGCTCCGCGGTGACGGCGGGACTCATGACATCGCCGCCTGCGCCTCGTGCCCCGCCGGGGATTGCTCGGAGGACTGGACGTGCTTCGGCCGCGCCGCCGCGATGAACGCGCCCAGCACCGAGACCGCCGCCAGGCACCACAGCGCCGTGTGCATGTTGGCGATGAACGGCGTCAACTGGGCATTGGAGATGTGGTTCGCGAGGCCCGAGAAGACCTTGAACAGGACCTGCTTGGGCACCGCGGCGGTGACGACCGCCAGCACGAACGCGATCGAGATCACCGCTCCGGTGTTCTGCACCAAGACCCGCGCGCCGGCGGCAATCCCGCGGCGGTGCGGGGCGACAACTCCCATCATCGCTGCCGTGTTGGGCGAATTGAACATCCCCGAGCCGATCCCGACGACGAACATGTAGATGCACGGATACAAATAGCTGGTGTCACGCTGAAGCGTCGTCATCAGGGCCAGGCCGACGGCGGTGACGACCATGCCGAGGACCGCCAGCGTGCGCGACCCGCGACGGTCAGCCCAGATCCCGGCGGCCGGCGAGGAGATCAGCATTCCGACCGCCAGCGGCGCGAGCTTGACCCCGGCCAGGATCGGCGAGTTGCCCTGGACGCCCTGGAAGTAGAAGACGAACACGAACATCAGCGCAAAGCGGGCCAGGCCGTTGACGAACGCGGCGGCGGCGGCGGTGGAGAAGAGGCGGTCCTGGAAGATGCTGAGGTCGAGCATCGGCGCCTTGTGGTGGCGCTCGATCAGGACGAACGCCGGCAGCAACGCGGCGGCGAGGATCAGCCCTCCGATCACCAGCGGCGAGGTCCAGCCACTGAGGCCGCCTTTGGAAATCCCGTACACGAGGCCGGTCAGACCGATCAGGAACGTGATCGTGCCCAGGACGTCGAACGAGCGGTCCTCGGAGCGGCCCGTCACCTCGTGCAGGACCAGCCAGGCCCAGACGCTGCCGGCGATCCCGAACGGGACGTTGAACCAGAACACCCAGTGCCAGCTGATCGCCACCAGCGCGCCGCCGAGCACCGGCCCGATCACGAGGCCGACCGCAGCGACCATCGTGTTGGTGCCCATCGCGAGCCCGAGCTGCTCACGCGGGAATGCGTCGGTGACGATCGCGGCCGAGTTGGCGAACAGGAACGCGCCGCCGATGCCCTGCAGGATCCGCCACAGGATCAGCTGCGTGCCGCCCCCGGCAAAACCCGCGCCGAGCGACGCAAGCGCGAACACCAGAAAGCCGCCGATGTAGGCCCGCTTGCGACCGAACTGGTCAGACAGGCGACCGGCGCTCAGGACCAGCACGGTGGAGGCGATCATGTAGACGAGGATCACCCACACCAGCTCGAGCAGGCTCGTATGGAGCCTGCGCTCGAGGTCCGGGAGCGCGATGATCAGCGTGCCCGAGTTGATCGTGGCCAGCAACATCCCGAGCGACGTGCAGGACAGGGCCCACCACTTGTAGGAGTCGTGGTCGGAGTCGACGCCGATTCTGCGGCTGCGGGTTTGGGGTTCTGGCGCCGGGGCGTGGACGGTTGTCAGGGCCACCACCTTCTTCCTGCTCGAAATCTGATTCTTACGTAAACGTCAGAATAGCAAAACCGTCGCCGGTGGCGGCCGGCGGGGGCACCGAGGTGGGCCGGCGAGGTGGGCCAGCGCGGTCTGCGCTCAGGGCTCGAACGCGGCCACCGTCGCGAGGATCACGAACGCGGCGATCAGCGCTGCGCCTTCGAACGCGGTCGCCTCGCCGTCGCCGGTGATCTGCCAGACGATCACGGCTGTCCCGAGCAGCGCGCCGGTGTAGACGGGCGCGAGCGCGAACGTCAGCGCGGTCGCGGTCAGCAGCGACACGAGCACCAGCAGCGGGTACAAGAACGCCGCGATCTGCGCGACCGAGTTCTTGACCACCGAGATCGCGAGCTCGGGGCGGCCCTTGCTCGCGAGCACGATCCCGGCCACGTTCTCGACTGCGTTGCCGGCGATCGCCACGATCACCAGACCCGCGAACGCGTGCGAGATGCCGAGGGTCTTGATCGTGGGCGCCAGCGCGTTCACGAACCAGTCAGATACGAACGCCGAGGCCACACCCGCGACGGTGAGCAGCACGACGCTGGTGGTCGTCGAGATCCGGCGCTGCCCGGGCTCGACGCCGGCTTCGACGCCCTGGTCTGAGCGCAGGTACTGAAACAGCCACGTCGCGTACACGGCCAGGATCGCGACCGCGCCCACGATCGAGATCGTCTGGATGTGGTGGCTGGCCGAGTCGTGGGCCGAGTTGGCGAGCCCGACCAGCACGATGATGAAGCTCGCGATCAACAGCAGCGTCGCGGTGTCGTTGGGCAGTCGCGCGCTGAAGCGCATCACCCGGTCGGGCTCGCGCCGGGAGCCGGCGATGATCACGAGGCCCAGGACGAGCAGCGCGTTGACGAAGATCGACCCGAGGATCGCGGTCTCGGCGACGATCTTTTGACCCGCGTTGAGCGCGAAGATCACGACGAAGAACTCGGGCAGGTTGCCGAGCGTCGACTGGAGCATCCCGGTGATCGCCGGGCCGTAGCGCTGACCTACCTGCTCGGTGGCGAACGACACGATCCAGGCGTCTCCAGCGAGCGCCAGCGCCGCCAGCACGAACGCCGTCACCCGCGGGACGCCGCTGGCGTATCGAGCCGCGCCGGCCAGCACCGTGAGCAGCACCACTCCCGCGAGCAGCCCCCGCTCGACCCGGGTGAGGCCCTTGAGCAGTCCGCTACCGGCCACTGTCGACCCGTTTGAACTCGCCGGTCTCGATCTCGCGCCGGACGCGGTCGTCGATCTGGTGCTCGCTCGTGGTGGGATCGACCGTGCGCAGCTGCCTCTCCCGCAAGCGCCGGAACTTGAAGATCTCGAGCACGTAGATCAGGTACACGCTTGCGGCCAGCACGATCAAGATGAGCGCCGCCATCACTATCTCCCAGCCGAGGTGATAGCGGTAGGGGTAGCCGTGGTCGTGGTAGGGGACGAACCGCAGCGCCACCGCGAGCCCCGCCAGCAGCAGCGTCCACGTGTACAGATACGCGACGGTCTTGCGCTGCGAGAAGCCGATAGCGGCCAGACGGTGGTGGAAGTGGTTGGCGTCGGCCGACCAGGGCTTGCGCCGGTACTTCAGCCGCTTGGCGATCACGAAGCCGGTGTCGAGGAACGGCACTGCGAGGATGAACAGGGGCACCACGAGGGCGACAACGACCTGGGTCTTGAGCGAGCCGATCACGGCGGCCACGCCGAGCAGGTAGCCGAGCAGGTTGGCGCCGGCGTCGCCCATGAACACCGACGCCGGATAGAAGTTGTGAAACAGGAACCCGAGCGCTGCCCCCGCGGTGAGTGCGGCGAGAATCGCCGCCGGAGCGACCTGGAGATCGAAGGCGATGATCGCGAACGCGATCCCATCGATCGTGCAGACGCCGGCCGCGAGCCCGTCGACGCCGTCGGAGAAGTTGACCACGTTCATCAGCCCGACCAGCCAGATGACGGTCAGCACCCCGCCGGTGTTGGGGAACTGCAGCGCCCCGACGAACGGCAGGGTCACGTCGGTCACGACGGCGCCGGCCTCGACCGCGACCACCGCCGCGGCGATCTGCCCGAGCAGCTTCCACTGCGGCCGCAGGTCACGGGCGTCGTCGATCGCGCCGACGAGCGCGATCAGGCACGCGCCGGCGATCACCCCCCACGTGTGGACCGTCCCGCCCGAGCCCGGCTTGCCGCCAACCGTGTGGGCGAGCTTGATCGCGCCGGGCAGCCAGATCGCCCCCGCCACGAGCACCGCGGCCAGGATCGCGAGCCCGCCGAGCAACGGCGTCTCGCGTAACGCGAGACCGCGCTCGCGCGGTCTGTCGACGGCGCCGATCCTCCGCGCGAGCCGTGCGGCCAGGGGCGTGAGCGCCGCCGAGACCACCAGCGCGACGACGAACGAGAGCACGGCATCCCAGTACGGCATGCGGGCGAAGCATGGCACCCAGGCCCGACTGCAGGCGTTCGCACGCGCGGTTACCGCCCCGCCGAGGCGGCGGCCAGGGCCTGTGCGATCCTCGCCGCCACCGCGATCGGCTCGTGCTCGAACTGGCGCCAGGTCACCCGCAGCACGCGGTATCCGGCGCTACCAGCGTCTGATCTCGAGTCCGGTCGCGCTCGAAGGCGGCTCTGTGGCCGTGGAAGGCGTGCCCGTCCACCTCGACCACCAGCTTGGCCGCGGGCCACAGGAAGTCGACCTCGAGGCCGAGCACGCGCGGATTGACCTCGGGCCGTGGCAGCTGCGCTGCTTCCACCAGGGCCAACAGCCGCCGCTCCGCCTCCGAGCGGGTGAGCGCCGGGCCAAGCTCGGCCCCGAGCAGCGCGCGCAGGGCGCCCACGCCCGCGCGGCCGGGGCAGCGCGCGATCGCCGCCATCAGCTCGCGGTCACTGAATAGCCGCGGCACACGGGCCTCAGAGATCGTCCGCTCGAGGACCGCATCCGGACGCAGCGCCGCGAAATCGATCAGGGTCCGCGCGGGCGCAGTCACCACGAGGCCCTCGCGGATCCGCACATCGCGTCCGTCCACGCCCGACACACGATGGGTTTTCAGCCCCGGACGCAAGCGCGCATCGCGTCCGAGGATCGTCACTTCAACCTCCGCCGGGATCTCGGCCGTCATCCCCCATAGCCGCGCGGCCGACCCGTGGCTGATGAGCGCGTCGTGGCCGAGATGCAGCAGCGCCGCGAGCTCAGGCGCGAGCCGCGCGAGCGACGGGTAGCCGACGGCATAGACCCGAGGCAGGATTGGGTACAGGGCCCCCTTGCGAACGAGACGCGCTTTCCTTCCCGGCCCGAGTCCCGCCGCCCGAAGCTGGGACTCGTGCACCAGTCCCCGCTGGGCGGCCGCGGCCCGTCCGATCGCCGCCTGCCCCGTCCCCTCCACGCGCAGAACGTGGAAAATCCGGACGTCCGGGTTGGATTTTCTACCCCGTGTGCGTTCGGCGGGCGCTACGTGGAAAATCTGAGGCGGACGCGCGGGTTTTCCACGAAAGGGCGGGGGATCGGCGTGGCCCATCCCGGACAGGATCGGCCTGCCAGCCGCGTCATCGGGCTCGTGACCGCGAGATCGTCATGGAGCGTTGCGCACTTGACACGCGCCGTCACACACGGCGGCGCGGCGCGGCGGTCAGGCTACCGCCGCGGCCCCGAGCCCCGCGTACAGCGGGTAGCGCTCCGCGATCGCAGCCACGCGCTCGGCCAGCTCCGCCCGCCGCTCCTCGAAAGGTCCGCCGGGGTTCAGCGTCGTGGCGATGATACGTCCCACCTCGTCGAAGTCCTCGGCCTGGAGGCCACGCGTCGCGAGCGCCGGGCTGCCGATCCGCAGCCCCGACGAGACCGCCGGCGGGCGGGGGTCGAACGGGACCGCGTTCCGGTTGACGGTGATTCCGATCGAGTGGAGGCGATCCTCGGCCTGCTTGCCGTCGAGCTCTGACTCGCGCAGGTCGCAGAGGACCAGGTGGACGTCGGTGCCGCCGGTCAGCACCGAGACCCCGCCACCGGCGTCCAGCAGCGCATCGCCGACGGCCCGGGCACCGGCGAGCGTGCGCTCCTGGCGCTCGCGAAACGCCTCCGACGCGGCGATCCGCAGCGCCACCGCCTTGCCGGCGATGATGTGCTCGAGCGGCCCGCCCTGCTGGCCCGGAAAGACGGCGGAGTCGATCTTCTTGGCGTACTGCGCCTTGCCCAGGATCATCCCGCCGCGGCCGCCGCCGATCGTCTTGTGGATCGTGGTCGTGACCACGTCGGCCAGCGGCACCGGGCTGGGGTGCAGCCCGGCGGCGACGAGCCCCGCGAAATGGGCCATGTCGACCATCAGGTAGGCGCCGACCGAGTCGGCGATCGCGCGGAAGCGCTCGAAGTCGAGCTGGCGCGGGTAGGCAGACCAGCCGGCGACGATCATCTTCGGCCGGCGCTCCTGCGCGAGCCGCTGCACCTCGTCCATGTCGATCAGGCTCGTCTCCCGGTCGACGTGGTAGGCGACGATCTCATACAGGCGGCCCGAGACGTTGATCTTCATTCCGTGCGTTAGGTGGCCGCCGTGCGCGAGCTCGAGGCCCATCAGCGTGTCGCCGGGCTGCAGAAAAGCGTGGTAGACGGCGGCGTTGGCCTGCGCGCCCGCGTGCGGCTGGACGTTTGCGTGCTCGGCGCCGAACAGCGCCTTTGCGCGGTCGATCGCGAGCTGCTCGGCGACGTCGACGTACTCGCAGCCCCCGTAGTAGCGCTTGCCGGGGTAGCCCTCGGCGTACTTGTTGGTCAGCACTGAGCCCTGGCACTCGAGCACCGCGGCCGGAGCGAAGTTCTCAGACGCGATCATCTCGAGCGTCCGCTGCTGGCGCTCGAGCTCGAGCGCCAGGACGTCGGCGATCTCGGGGTCGACTTCGGCGAGCGGGCGGTTGAAGAAGTCCGGCGGCAGTTCGGCGCTCACGAGGACCGGAATGGTAGCGGCGCCGGCGGGCGGCTCAAGGGACGGCGCTCATCCGCGTCCCGCTGGCTCGGCCACGACCACCGCCAGGTCGGCGTGCTGCCAGGCGACGCGCGCGTCAAACCCGGCTTCGGCGAGCCACACCAGCTGCTCTGCGAGCGTGCTCGGGTGGTCGTATCCGGGCGTCAGCGGGCTGACGGCAGCACGCGGATCCGACGGGACGATGACATCGGCGAGCACGAACCGGCCGTCGGACGCCAGGGCAGCCCGGATCCGCGCGAACAGGTCACGCTTGCCGGGACCCCGCAGGTGATGGACGCAGAGCGCGCTCGCGACGAGGTCAAACGGGCCCGCGGGCAGCTCGTCCTCCAGGCGCGAGACGTGCAGTGTGACCCGCTCGGCGGGTAGCCGCGAGCGCGCCACGTCGAGCATCTCGTCGTTCTCGTCGATTCCGACGAGCTCCGCCTCCGGGTGGCGGTCGAGCAGGCGCGCGGCCGTCTCCCCGGTCCCGGTCCCGAGCTCGAGGACGCGCCGCGCGCCGCTGCCGCTGGCCCGCGCCAGCTCATCCTGGAAGCGGTCATAGCCCTGGATGTCGTCTCGGATCATCTCCGGATAAGTCGCCGGATCGAAGTGGTACTGGCCCTCGAGCGCCGCCGCCACCTCGTGCTCGGGCACCGCCCCCGGCCTGACGATGCGCCACGCCCCGTCGGGCTCATACGCGCGCAGGTCAACGACCGTCGAGGCCGTCCCCGGGAGCTCCCCGCCGTCGATCACGATGTCAGCGGCCCGCCTGATCGGCTCCGGGACGTCGGCGAGCCGGCGGGCGTCGGCGCCGCCCGCGAAGTTGGCGCTCGACTGCAAGATCGGCCACTTCACCGCCCGCAGATCCGGCACGTCGGGCACGCGCAGCCCCAGGGTCAGCTCGTCGCCCCCACAGGCGAGCGGGAAGCGCTTCGCGGGGTTGGAGAGGAGCACGGTCACCGCGCCCGGCAGCAGCCGCTGGAGCGCCGAGCGACTGCTGAAACCAAGCTCGGGCAACGAGGCGAAGGCCAGCTCGAGGTCGAAGAACATGATCGCCGACGGCTTCACCAGAGAGCGGCGCTTGAGCCCGTAGAGCCGCTGCACGGCGGCCTTGTTCTGCGCGTCGCAGGCGAGCCCGTAGACGGTGTCCGAGGGGAACACGGCGATGCCGCCGACCGACATGCACCGCTCCAAGGCAGCGGACCGCGACCCCGGCACCCCGCTCACTGCGAGCCGATCACCACGCGCTCGCACCCGGCGAGGTCGGGCATCACCTCGACTGCCCCAAACCCGGCGTCGCGTATCAGCGCTGAAACCGCGCTCGCCTGCTCGCCATCTCCGATCTCGAGCGCGAGCAGCGCCGGCCGCCGCTCGCCTGCGATGCGCGAAGCCACGAGACCCACGAGACGGCGGATCACAGCGAGCCCGTCGGGGCCTGCGAACAGCGCCCGAGCAGGCTCATAGCGGGAGAGCTCCGGGGCGAGCTCGGTCCCGTCGGGCACATAGGGAAGGTTGGCGAGCACGGCGTCGTAGCGCCCGCCGTCGAGCAGATCGGCCCGCGCGAACTGCACCTCAAGACCGAGCGCCGCGGCGTTTTCGCGCGCGACATCAAGCGCGCCGGGATCGAGGTCGAGCCCCCGTACGATCAGGTCGGGGCGCTCGTCCTTGAGCGCCAGCGCGACCGCCCCGCTGCCGGTGCCGACGTCGGCTACCAGCGCGCCGGGCGGCAGCGCAAGCCCGACCTCCACCAGCAGCTCGGTCTCGGGGCGGGGGATCAGGACGCGCCGGTCGACGGCGAGCGTGATCCGGCGAAACTCCCGGCGGCCGAGGATGTAGGCCACCGGCTCGCGGGCCGCGCGGCGGGCCAGCAGCGCCGCGAAGCGAGTCCAGGCCGACTCGGGCAGCATCTCGTGGCGGTCGATCACGAGCCGCTCCCGGCCCACCTCCAAGGCGTTCGCCAGCAGCAGTTCGGCGTCCAGCAGCGGGGTGTCGCAGCCCGCGACGGCGAGCCGGTCGCGGCCGGTCGCCAGGGCCAGGCCCACCGGTCCACGACGCGCCAGCAGAGCCTCAGCCAACGGCCTTCTCCTCCAGGCGCCTGCGCTTCTCGTCGTCCTGCAGCGCTCCGGTCAGCTCATCGAGCTCGCCGATCAAGATCGCATCGAGGTTGTGCACGAGCAGGTTGATGCGGTGGTCCTTGACCCGCTTCTCGCCGTAGTTGTACGTCCTGATCTTCTCGGCCCGCTCGCCGGTCCCCACCTGGGCCGAGCGGCTGGCGTCGATCGTCGCCCGCTGCTCGGCGAGCGCCCGCTCGTACAGGCGTGCGCGCAGCACCCGCATCGCGCGCTCGCGGTTCTGCAGCTGGGACTTCTCGTCCTGCATCGAGACCACGATCCCGGACGGCTTGTGGGTGATCCTGACCGCCGAGTCGGTGGTGTTGACCGACTGGCCGCCGGGGCCCGAGCTCCGGTAGACGTCGATCTGGAGGTCTGAGTCGTCGACCTGTACTTCGACGTCTTCGGCCTCGGGGAGCACCGCGACCGTCGCGGTCGAGGTGTGGACTCGCCCCTGGGACTCGGTCTCCGGCACGCGCTGGACCCGATGGGTCCCGCCCTCGAACTTGAACACCGAATAGGCGCCGTCACCCTTGATGGCAAACGTGTAGTCGCCGTCGCCGATCGACAGCGGCTCGATCTTGAACCCGCGGCGTTCGGCGTAGCGGGTCAGCATCCGGTAGAGGTCCCCGGCCCACAGGCCGGCCTCGTCGCCGCCGGCACCGGGCCGGATCTCGACGATCACGTTCTTGTCGTCGTTGGGGTCGCGCTCCACCATCGCGAGCCGGATCTGCTCCTCGAGCGTTTGCATGCGCTCGCGGGAGGTGTCGAGCAGCGCGCGCAGCTCGGAGTCCTCGCCATCCTCGGCGAGCAGCTCGCGCGCCCCCTCGAGATCGTCCGCCGCGCGCCGGTATTCGCCGGCCAGCCGAGCAGCGGGCTCGAGCTCGTGGTAGGCGCGGCTGGCCGCCTCAAAGCGGTCCCGGTCGGCGATCA
>JBPCQU010000015.1:0-7817 GCA_050997795.1 Solirubrobacteraceae bacterium
CTCGTGGTCGAAGTTTCCGATCGCGCCCGGCGGCAGCTCGGCCTCGAACGCGCACAACCCCCGACCGGAGATATCAATCGCGCACGAGGCCCGCGACTCGTCCATCGGCACAGTCGCCTGGCCGTAGCGGGCGATTCCGGCCCGGTCACCAAGTGCTCTGTCGAGCGCCTGCCCGATGCAGATGCCGACGTCCTCGACGGTATGGTGAGCGCCGGTGTCGAGGTCGCCGCGGGCGGTGACGGTGAGGTTCATCCGCCCGTGGCGAGCGAGCAGATCGAGCATGTGGTCAAGGAAGCCGACGCCGGTCGTCCGCTCGCCGCCGCCGTCCCCGTCGAGCTCGAGCTCGACATGGACCTCGGTTTCGCCTGTCCTGCGGTCGATCTCTGCTGTTCGCATCATCGCGGGCCATTGTCGCGAATGCGCGCCTCCAGCGAACGAGCGTGAAGCTCGAACCCTTCGGAGCGGGCCACCGGCGCCGCAGCCCGCGCCAGCTCGGCGGCGCCGGCGCCTATCCGGACCTCGCTGAAGCGCCGGCGGAAATGCAGCGGCGAGAGCGCGGAGGCAAAGCGAGCGGCGCCATTGGTCGGAAGCACATGGTTGGAGCCAGCGATGTAGTCACCGAATGCGGTCCCGCTGGCCATGCCGACGAGCACACAGCCGGCGGTCGTGACGCGCTGCGCGAGCGCCTCGGCCTCGGCCCCCGCGAGCTGCAGGTGCTCGGGGGCGAAAGCCTCCGAGACCGCGAGCGCGTGCTCGAGCTCTGAGACGGCGATCAAACGCGCCTGCGCTCCGGTGTCGGGCGCGCCGGCCAGTCGCACGCCTAACTGGTCGACGAGCTCGGCTGAGGTCGAGATCCCGACCACGAGTGACCCGACGCCGTGCTCGGCCTGCGCGAGCAGGTCAAGCGCCAGCAGGTCGGGGTCGCAGGCACCGTCGGCGATCAGCACCAGGTCGCTCGGGCCGGCAAAGCCCTCGATCCCCACTTGCCCGAACACCTGCCGCTTGGCTTCCTGGACGTAGAGATTGCCGGGGCCGACGATCACGTCCACCGGAGCAACGGTCTCGGTGCCATACGCGAGCGCGGCGATCGCCTGCGCGCCACCCATCCGGTAGACGACTGACGCGCCCGCCAGCCGGCACGCTCCGAGCACCACCGCGTTGACCTCGCCGTCTGGACCCGGCGGCGCGCACACGGCGATCTGCTCAACGCCCGCCACCCGCGCGCAGACGGTGCCCATCACGACCGTGCTCGGATACGGAGCCCGTCCGCCCGGCACGTAGACGCCGCCGCGACCGACCGGCACTTCCTTGAGCAGCACCTCGTGACCCTCGAAGCTGACGCTCCGATCGGCATTGAGCGAGGCCTCTGCGACCCGCGTCACGTTGGCGATTGCCAGGCGAAGACCGGCCTCGACGTCTGCGTCGAGCCGCTCCGCGGCGGTATCGAGCTCCGCGTCGGGGACCTGCAGCGCCGACGGTGTCGAGCCCCCGGTGTCGAACTGACGGGTGTAGTAGCGCAGCGCGTCGTCGCCGCTGGCGCGGACGCGCGCGATGATCTCAGAGACCGCGTCGGTTACAGAATCCGGGGCCGGCACCAAGCCACGCAGCTCCTCCGCCAGGGCGCTCGGGTCACCGGCCAGCGTAATCCGCTCAAACTCCACCGACGCGCTCCAGCAGGCTGTCGATCAAGCCCGCGCGCAGCTTGTGGGCGACCGGGTTCGCGATCAGCCGCGCCGTGCAGACCGCGATCTCTTCGCGGACCACGAGGCCGTTCTCGCGCAGCGTGGTGCCGGTCGCGCTCAGGTCGACGATCGCCTCCGCCAGCCCGGTGAGCGGGGCCAGCTCCACCGATCCCTTGACCTCGACTATTTCGGCCTGGCGTCCGGTCTCGAGGA
Source organism: Solirubrobacteraceae bacterium (assembly GCA_050997795.1). GTDB lineage: Bacteria > Actinomycetota > Thermoleophilia > Solirubrobacterales > Solirubrobacteraceae > Palsa-465. Next base: position 1,896 of record JBPCQU010000015.1, read on the forward strand.
AGTGGCGCGCCGCGATCCGGGGGTACTTGGTCGCGATCCTCACGACGCCGAGGCGCCGAAGCGCCTCTTGCGCACGGTCCTCGCCCGCGACTCCGGCGAGCACCATTCGGCAGCGTCCATAACCCAAATCGACCAGCTCATAGACCTCGCGCTCTGACTGCTCCATCAGGACATCCTTGCCTGTGATCCCGAGATCGGCGGCCCCGGCCTCGACGTAGGTCGGCACGTCGGAAGGCCGCATGGTCACGATCCCGCTGCCCTCGAACAGCAGCTTGCGATCGTTCTCGCGCACCTCGCGGGTACCTATCCCCAGCCGGTCGAGGAGGTCGAGCGTTTCGGCGAACAGCGCGCCTCGTGGGACCGCGATCCGAAGCTCGCTCACCGCCCACCTCCGCGGGTTCGGGTGGGCGGGCCGTTCTCCTCGCCGGTCAGCGCGATGTGCAGGCGCTCGACGTTGAGCGCGAACCCGACCGCGGGCAGGGGGCGCCCGAACGCGCCGAGCAGCTCGTCATAGCGCCCGCCGCTGCCGAGCGGCACGCCGTAGGCGGGGTCGTAGACCTGGAACACCGCCCCGGTGTAGTAGCCGATGCTGCGCACGAGCCCGAGGTCGAAGATGAGCCGCGAGGCGACCGCGGGAGCGAGCAACGCCTGTACCTCGCGCATCCCGGCGAGCGCATCGTGCAACGCGCCCTCCAGGCCATCGAAGACCTCGGAGCCTCCGCGGGTCCGGGGCACGCGCAACAGGAGCTCGGCGTCCGCGTCCGCTAGTTCGAGCTCGCTCACCTCGCGCTCGACGCCGACGAAGTCCCCGCGGGCGAGTTCGGCGAGGATCAGGTCGCGGCGCTGGGGCGCCACTCCCAGCGCCTCTAGAAGAAACGGGTACAGCGACGCGTCGCCGAGGCCCACCCGGTAGGTCTCGAGCCCGGCCGCGTCGAGCGCCGCGCACAGCACCCCCAGCACCTCGGCGGTCCCGCGCGGGCCGGGCGCGCCGATCAGCTCCACCCCGGCCTGCAAGAACTCGCGCGACTGACCCCGCTGCGGCCGGACGCCACGATAGGCGTGCGCGAAGTAGGAGAAGCGCAGCGGGGGCTCCGCGCTGGTGTAGCGGTTCGCCACCAGACGGGCGATCGGGATCGTCATATCCGGTCGCAGGACGAGCACGTTGCCCTGCTCGTCGAACACTCGGTAGGCGGGACGGCTGCCGGCCATGTCAGAGCGAGCGAAGGTGCTCTCGTACTCGAGCGCCGGGGTCGCCACCTCCCCGTAGCCGGCGCGATCGAACACGGTGCGAACGCGCTCGGTCATCGCCCGCAGCTCGCGCATCTCATCGGGCAGCACGTCACGCGTGCCGCTGGGGATCCGGTCGATCATTGGCTCCGGGCGCGCTCGATCGCCGCGCTGGCAAGCCTGGAGCGCCACCGCGACGGAGCCGGATCGCCAGCGCGACGGAGCGTGCTCACGCGGTGACGGGCGCGTCTTCCAGGCGTGTGATCCGCGCGCCCAGCTCCTGGAGCCGCTCGTCGATGCGCTCGTAGCCCCGATCGATGTGCCGTACGTTGCCGATCTCGGTGGTCCCCTCGGCGCACAGCGCGGCGATCAGCATCGCCATTCCCGCCCGGATGTCAGGCGAGTCGACCCGTGCCGCGTGCAGCCGGCGGGGCCCGACGACGATCGCCCGATGCGGATCACAGATCGTGATCGCGGCGCCCATGAGCTGCAGCTTGTCGGTGAAGAACAGGCGGTTCTCGAACATCTTCTCGTGGATGATCACCGACCCTTCGGCCTGCGTGGCGAGCGCCAGCGCGATGCTCGTCAGGTCGGCGGGGAAGGCCGGCCAGGGACCGTCCTCGACCTTCGGCATGTAATCGCCGGCGTCGTTGCGGATCACCAGCCGCTGGTTGCCCGGGACGATCACGTCGTGACCATGAACCTCGCTGCGCAGCCCGAGGCGCTCGAAGACGAGCCTGATCATCCGCAAGTCGCCCGGCACCGTGTCCTTGACCACGAGCTCGCCGCCGGTGACGCCGGCAAGCGCCATGAACGAGCCGATCTCGATGTGGTCCGGAGCGATCGTATGGGTGCACCCCCGGAGGCTCGCCTGCCCGTGGACCGTCATCACGTTCGAACCCATGCCGTCGATCGCGGCGCCCATCGCCACCAGCATCCGCGCCAGGTCCTGGACGTGGGGCTCGGATGCGGCGTTGCGGATCACCGTGGGGCCGCGGGTCAGCGCCGCCGCCATGAGCGCGTTCTCGGTCGCCATCACCGATGGCTCGTCCATCAGGAAGTCACACGGCGTCAGCCCGAGCGGAGGAGCGGTGAGCACGATGTCCTCGCGGCGGCTGTCGACCAGAGCGCCGAGCGCCCGGAACGCGTCCAGGTGGGGATCGAGCCGTCGGCGGCCGATCACGTCGCCGCCGGGGGGTGGCATGCGAGCGGTGCCGAAGCGGGCCAGCAGCGGCCCGGCGAGCAGGAACGAGGCCCGAATCCGCTCTGACAGCTCGGCGTCGACCTCGGTGCTGTGGACGGGTGAGGTGTCGACCAGCACCTCGCTCGGACCCCGCCACTCCACCCGGGCGCCGAGCGTGCGCAGCAGCATGACCATCGCCTCGACGTCGCTGATCCGCGGCACGTTGCGCAGGATCACCTCATCGTCGGTGAGCAGGCAGGCGGCGAGGATCGGCAGCGCGCCGTTCTTGTTGCCGGCCGGCACGATCGTCCCCGACAGCGGCACCCCGCCTTCGATTACGAACTTCTCCAGTGGTATCGACCTCGCGTGGGTGAGAGGGTGAGTGGATCCGGCTCCAGTCGCTTCCGGTGGCGAGCCAGACCCGTTTAGGGTAGCTGCTGGGAGCGGTGCCGGGGGCCCGGCGAGCCCCGAGCGCTGAGCTAGGGTAGTGGCCATGCAGCTGCAGGATTCGCGCGCGCAGGCCTGGACCCTTCTCTGCGAATGGACGCAGTCAGATTCGCTGCGGCGCCACATGCTCGCCGTCGAGACCGCGATGCGCGCCTACGCCCCGCGATTCGGCGGTGATCCCGAGCTGTGGGGCCTGACCGGGCTGCTGCACGACCTCGATTACGAGCGCCATCCGGACCTGGGCGACGGCCATCCTCGCTACGCGATCCGCGAGCTGGAGGCTCGCGGCTATCCGCCCGAGCTGGTGCGCGCCGTCGCCTCCCACGCCGACTTCATGGGCGTCGCGCGCGAGACGCCGATGGAGAAGGCGCTGTTCGCGGTCGACGAGCTGTCGGGGTTCATCCTCGCCTGCGCGTACGTGCGCCCCGAGGGTCTGGTCGGGATGACGCCGAAGTCCGTCAAGAAGAAGATGAAGGCGCCGAGCTTCGCGGCCGCGGTGAGCCGCGATGACCTTCGCGCCGGCGCCGAGGAGCTCGGAGTCGATTTCGACGAGCATCTCGCCACGGTGATCGCGGCCCTGACCGAGCGCCGCGAGGAGCTGATGCCGGCCCCCGCTCCGACGGACGCTTGCTAGCCGGCGGATCTGAGGCATGTCGAGCGCACCGACGGCGGTCAAGGTGGTCGTCCTCGAGGGCGATCAGACCGGCCAGGAGCTGCTCGAGCAGGCGCTCCGCGTGCTCGATTCCGAGCTGCTCGGCCTGGAGCTCGTGTTCGACCACTTCAACTTGTCACTAGAGAATCGGCGCTCCACGTCCAACCGGGTGGTAACCGAGGCGGCGAGGGCGATGCTCGACGCCGGGCTCGGGCTCAAGGCCGCGACGATCACCCCCGAGGGGGCGGGCGACGTCGGCTCGCCGAACCGAATCCTGCGCGAGCAGGTCGATGGGAAGGTGATCGTCAGGACCGGACGGCGGCTGCCCGGGGTGACCCCGGTCGCCGGTGTGCATGACCCCATCTCGGTGGTCAGGATGGCGGTCGAGGACGCCTACGGAGCCCAGGAACGCCGCGACGGCAAGCCGGGCGCGGCCGACGAAGCGGCGTTTCGCACCGAGAGGATCACCCGCTCGACCTGCCGCGCCGTCGCCGAGTACGCGTTCCGGACCGCGACCAAGATGGGCGCCCGCGTATACGGCGGACCGAAGTGGACGGTCTCCCCCGTGTACGAGGGCATGCTCAAGGAGGAGCTCGATGCCGCCGCCGACCGCCACCCGGAGATCGACTACCGCCCGGTGTTGATCGACGCCACGTACGCGGGGCTGCTCTCGGGTGCCACCGACGCGCCGCTCGTGATCCCGGCGCTGAACCGAGACGGCGATTGCCTCTCGGACCTCGTCCTGCCGATGTTCGACTCGATCGCCGGCGCCGAATCGATGCTGCTCGCCTTCGACGAGAATTACGACACCACGGTCGCGATGGCCGAGGCCCCCCACGGCACCGCGCCGGCGCTGCAAGGAAAGGACCTCGCCAACCCCCTGGCGATGATCCTCGCCTGTGGCGCGCTGCTGCGCCACGGCGCCGACCGCCACGGGGAGCCGTGCGAGCGCGCCTCGCGGGCGGTCTACGAGGGTGTGCTCGAGACAGTGGCGGCGGGGATCAAGACGCCGGACCTCGGAGGCCACGCCGGGACGGCGGAGTTCACCGGGGCCGTCGTGGACCGGGTGAGAGCGAAGCTAGAGGTGGGGTCGTCGCTGGGCTCCTGAGCCCGGCGCAGCCCGCGTGCAAGATTGCGCCCACGCGTCCGGATCGCCACACGAGAGCCAGCTCGCGCGCGGATCTCGTGCATTTACGGGCCTCGGCGCCGGGCTGGCGCTTCCGACCCCGAATCTCGATCGCGGTGGCCGGCGCAACTCCGCTTCCGATTCCGGCCTTCCGTCCGAGGGCCCACCTAGCCTTGCGAACATATGTTCCAGTCTTCCGCTAAACGACTGCGCGCCCTGCTGAGTCTCGCCGAGGACATTCTTGGCGACCCGCCGGCGGAGGCGCCGCACCCGCACCGGCGACCGCTGCGGTTCGAGCACGAGCGCCGGCGAGGCTCGGTGCCACCGGCCCCGGCGCACTGCCTCTGCCCCGTCCGCTCGGCTCCCGAGCGCAGGCGGCCTGAGCCGGTCCGGTAGCCTGCCGCGCCGGGGCGGCTATGGGTTCACCGGACCCGGTCGTCGTGGGCGTCGAGCACGAAGTGGGTCGATCCGCGTCACCGCGCGCCCCCGTCCGATCCAGCCGGCCTGGTGTAGGTCAGGTCGAAGTCGTGCTCCCAGCGTGAACCGTCGTTGGAAATCTCCCACCGGCCTTCGATCGTGCTCCGCTCGGCGCTGAACGTGCCGGTGAACCGCTGTGCGAAGTCCAGCGGCGACAGGTCTGGCGCCGTGCGGGCCAGCGTCCAAACGGCCCCCTTGAAGCTCGTCTCGTATATCCGCGCGACGCCGCGCGAATCGAAGTAATGCTGCAGGTACTTGTCCTGGCCGGTGTCCAAACCGATGACCGCTACCCCATCGGGAGCGTCAGGGTGAGGAACCTCCCATCGCTGTAGGAGAAGCCTCCCCCCGGCCACCAACTCGAACACCGTCCGCCCGCGCAAGTCAGACGGAGGACGCCAGGAAAAGCTGCCTGCATGCTCCATTCGCCGATGAACGGCTCGAAGAGACGGCCCGTGGTCGTTCCGGTGACCGGCAGCATCTTGGCAAACCCTCCCGTGGTTGGTCTCGCGGAATTAGACCGTCCGGGTGTGGCCGAGTCATCGGACCAGTGCGGTCGTTGACGCTACGGCAGCAGCCCGTGCGCCCCCAGGATCACGTCCGACGAGTACCCGTTGGTCGTGGTCGAGCCCGAGCTCGCGATACCGAACACGACCGCGAGAAACGTACCGAGCCCGAGCACGACACAGATCACCAGCAGGATCAGGACCTGCGGGTTGGCGCGGAGGAAGTCGGCGAATCCTCGCACCCGACGCATGCTGTCACGAACCGGCGTCGCGATCGTCCATGCCAAGATGCTCGGATGGGAACTCA